>JAGREL010000194.1 GCA_020446575.1 Novosphingobium sp.
GTTTCGGACCCGCGGTGGGAAGAACGCCCCCTGGCAATCATCTGCTGGAACGGTGAGGAGGAACCGGACTATTCCATGCTTCGCGGTGTTCTCCGAGAGCGGCTGGCCAAATTCATGGTTCCGGAAAACTGGGCGCGGCTCGCCTCGCTTCCAAAGACAAGCGTAGGCAAGATCGACAAAAGGGCTTTGCGCGACCAGGTCGCCGGCGGTCATATTGACATCGTTCGGGAACACGGCTTTGCCGCGCAGGATTTCTGATATGAAGAAGAATTCCTCCATGAAATCCAACAACGGCGATAAGCTTAGGATGACGCAGGCCGAGCGGACCGCGCTGTCCGACGCGCGCATGCTCGAAGCCGCTACGGAGCTGATCGTTGAGCACGGCACGCATAACACCACGCTGCGCGAGGTCGGCGAACGTGCGGGATACAGCAGGGGTCTTGCCAGCAACCGGTTCGGTTCGAAGGAAGGGCTGTTCAGCCAGCTGGTTCGCGATTTCAATCGACGCTGGGCGGACGAGCTGCGCAGGCAGGTCGGCGACAGCACCGGGTTGCCGGCGTTCAGTGCCGCGCTCGATGCGGTCGAGTACTTCCTGCTCAACCGGTCGAACGAGATGAAGGCGCTCTACATCGTCTGGTTTGAATCGATGTCGAGCCATGACGAGGTACGCAAGCGCCTCGCGCGAAACCACACCGCCTATCGCCGCGATGCGGAGCGCTGGGTCCGTGAAGGAATTCTCGACGGATCGATCCGCGACACGATCGATCCGCAATGCTTCGCGGTCGAGTTCGCCTCGCTGATCTTCGGCCTGATCTACCAGTGGCTGGTCGATCCGGACAAGATCGACGTGCGCGCCGTGTTCCAGCATTATCGCAAGAATGCCATCGAAACTCTTGCCGTTAGATAAGGATTTCAATCATTAGGGGTGAGGGTAAATTTACTTGCTCGACGTAAGCAAATAAGTTAAGGCTGTGCAGCAAGTTCAGGCAATTACCCCCGAGAGCTGTTTTTCAGGGTAGCTAGGAGAGTGAGATGGGCGCCGGTCCGTCGATGCGGTTGACTGAATCCCCCCACCCGACGGCGGACATCGGTGCCCGGTTCGGCGAGCGTGCGTTCGCCGGCCTCCCCGGCGGAGGTCGCATCGGATGAACCGGCAAGCCCCTTCTGACGGCGATCTGATGCGGCCTCCGCTCGAAGGGGTGCGCGTGATCGAGCTGGCCGGGATCGGTCCGGCGCCTTTCTGCGGCATGATGCTTGCCGACCACGGTGCCGAAGTGATTCGGATCGACCGGCCCGGCGGCAGCGATCCATTGGCGCAGGACCAGGAGCGCGATGTCCTGCTGCGCTCACGAAGGTCGATCACGCTCGACCTGAAGCAACCCGAAGCGGTCGAGATCGTCGCGAGGCTGGTCGAGACCGCCGACGGCCTGATCGAAGGTTTCAGACCCGGCGTGGCCGAGCGCCTGGGCATGGGACCCGACGAGATGATGAGCCGCAATCCGGCGCTGGTCTACGCGCGCATGACCGGCTGGGGCCAGACCGGGCCGCTGTCCGCCATGGCGGGTCATGACATCAACTACATCTCCCTCAACGGATGCCTTGCCGCGATCGGGCCCGAAGGCCAGCCGCCGGTGCCGCCGCTGAACCTGGTCGCCGATTACGGAGGCGGCGGGATGATGCTTGCCTTCGGCTTCGTCACGGCATTGCTCGCGGCGCGACAAAGCGGCGAAGGGCGGATCATCGACTGCAGCATGGCCGACGGGGCCGCGGCGATGATGTCGGGCATGTGGTCGCTCAAGCACAACGGGATGTGGGACGCGGCGCGAGGCCGGAACCTGCTCGACGGCGGAGCGCCGTTCTATGGCTGCTACGTCTGTGCCGACGGCGCCTACATCGCGATCGGCGCAGTCGAGACCAAGTTCTTTTCCCGCCTGCTCGAGACGCTCGGTCTTGCCGACGATCCGCTGTTCGCCGAGCAGTACGATCCGTCGAAGTGGTCCGCGATGAAGGCGCGGCTTGCCGAAATCTTCGCCACTGTCCCGCGTGCCGAATGGACCGCGCGACTGCAGCACCGGGACTGCTGCTACAGTGAAGTACTGACTATGGAAGAGGCGCTGACGCAGGACCACAACCTCGCGCGTGGCAGTTATCTGGAAGACGGCGGCTGCGTGCAGCCTCGTCCGGCACCTCGCTTCGTGGGCACCGAGTCGGTCACGCCGACGATGTGGCGGCGCGATTCCGACCGCCGCGCGCTCCTGCGGGAAATCGGCATGGATGCGGCCGCGGACACCCGCTGACGAGGGACGATCCGGAACGGATGGTTCCGGAATGA
>JAGREL010000195.1 GCA_020446575.1 Novosphingobium sp.
CCCCTCCTCTGAAGAGGAGGGGGCTCAACAGTTCAACCTGATCTCATCATACCACGGACAACAGACAGACGAACGGTTTCACAGTTGGAGGGAAATGACTTGAGTGGAGTGCTTGCCGGAAAGGTGGCTCTCGTCACCGGGGCATCATCGGGAATAGGCGAAGGTACGGCCTTGGCTCTTGCCGGAGCCAGCGCGAAAGTGGCAGTCTCGGCGCGGCGCGCCGACCGCCTCGATGGGCTCGTGAAGCGGATCGAGGCTGCCGGTGGCGAGGCCCTTGCCCTTCCGGGCGATGTCACCGATGCCGGGTTCGCTGCGCGCATCGTCGAAGACACGGCCGGAAAATTCGGCCGGCTGGACATTCTCGTCAATTCGGCCGGCGCCATCCAGGAAGGCCATGTCGAGAATGCGAATCTCGAGGACTGGCGACGGACGATCGAACTGAATCTGATGGCGAGCCTTTACACCTGCCGCGCGGCAATCGAACCGATGCGCGCGCAGGGCTCGGGCGATATCATCAACATCTCTTCGACGGCGGGACGCAAGGCCACCGCTCTGTTCGGCCCCTACTGCACCAGCAAGTTCGGCCTGACGGCAATGACCGAAGGGCTGCGCCAGGAAGTCGGCGGATACGGTATCCGTGTCTGCATCATCGAGCCCGGAGCCACTTCCACGGAGCTTGCATGCGGGATATCAGATCCCGATCTGCGCAAGTCCGTGCAGCAGCTCGCCGAGCAGGACACTTCGATGAAGCCGGAAGACATTGCCGATGCCATCCTCTTCATGGTGTCGCTTCCGCGCCGCGCGAATGTCGCCCAGATGCTGATAAAGCCGACCAGCGACACGGCACCGGCTTAGTGCGGCCATGAACGGTTCACCGGGCAACTCCCAGCCTTCCCACCTCCTCGTTGCGGGTGCGAGCGGCGTCATCGGGTCGGCCGCAGTCGAGCATTTCGCGAGCCTGCCCGGCTGGCGAGTGACTGCACTGTCGCGGCGCAAGCCAGCCGTCGCGGCGGGAGCCCGGTTCGACCATCTTGCTCTCGACCTTGGCGACCGCGCAGCTTGCGCCGATGCCGTATCGCGCCTGCCGGCGGTCACTCACCTCGTTTATGCCGCCGTGGCCGAAGCACCGGGTCTGGCTTCCGGCTGGCGCGACGACGAACTGATCCGGCTCAACGGAGAGATGTTCGCCAATCTGCTGGCGCCGCTCGCGCAATCCGGAAACCTGCGCCATGCCAGCATCCTGCAAGGCACCAAGGCCTATGGCGCGCATGTCCATGCCGTCGAGGTTCCCTTGCGCGAATCCCAGCCCCGCGACGATCACTCCAATTTCTACTGGCTGCATGAGGACACCTTGCGCGAGGTAGCGGGCAAGGCGGGTTTCACATTCACGATCTTCCGTCCGCAGGTGCTGCTTGGAAGCGCGCCGGGCGCGGCGATGAACCCGGTCGCACCGATCGGCGCCTATGCCGCCATCTGCCGGGAACGGGAGTTGCCGTTCGCAATGCCCGGCGACAGCGAGGCCTTGTGGGAAATGGTCGATGCCGGCCTCATGGCCGAAGCGCTGGCCTGGGCGGCAATGTCACCCCAAGCTGCGGGCGAGATATTCAACATCACCAATGGCGATCTCTTCGTGCTGCGCCACGCCTGGCCGGCGCTGGCCGAGGCACTGGACCTGCCGACCGACGGCGACGCACCGGACGATCTGGCAGGCTTCTTCGCCCTTCCCGAAAACCAGTCAGCCTGGGCGAGAATCGCCGAACGGCATCAACTCGCCGAACCGTCGCTCGATGCATTGCTCGGGCAATCGCATCACTATCTCGACCTGCTGATCGGACCACGTATCGCGACCCGTTCGAACCCCGCGCTACTCAGCACGATCAAGATCCGCCGGGCAGGCTTTTCCGCATGCCGCGACAGCCTCGATTCGCTGATCCATAAGCTCGGAAGGATGGTGCAACTCCGGCTGCTGCCGCCCATGGGCCGGTTCGATACCGGCTCCTAGTCCCCGATCGCGTCGGGCTCCACCGATGTCCTGACGTAAGTGCGCCTGAGCCGCCGGCTGGTGAACAGCCAGGTGCCGTCGCGCTTTTCGTAGGTCTCGTGATAGAAGCCGTAACCCTGGAGCCAGAGACGCGTGCCGTCCTCTTCCCAGTGGATGTTGTCTTCCATACCCCAGATACCCTTGGCCTTCGTCGGGCTTTCGAAAGTGATTTCGGGCGAATGCGAATGATGCACGCTGATCTTGTCCGGCCCCAGCGACTTGCGGACGTTGGCAATCATCACCTCGGCACTCTCCCACCTGTCGAAGCCATCGTTGTCGGAAACGTGATCCGGCGCATGCAACGACAGGTAAAGGTCCCAGTCCTTGGTATCGACCGCACGGTCGCGCCGCGCCTTCAGCAGTTTGATGTCCTCGAGCGCGACAAGCCGCTCCAGGTCGGACATTCCTTCCATCGAAACTCTCCCGTACCGATCGGCGCCGGCCATCGGCGTCCGCTATTGACATGGATCATGCGCATTCTCTGTGGCAAGCCCTCAGGCAGGGCGTTGTCGATCCTGGCGGAGAAGCGACGCGGTTTCCCCCGGAACAAGGGTCACGCGATATGAGCGAATTATCTTGGATCGCGGTGCCTAAGGGCTTCCAGAAGGGACGGAATTGGCCTAGCAGCATTGAGATCAGGTTTTCGGGCGACAAGGATGGCAAAAATCAAGGAAACGATCTCCAGGCGCCAGGGCGGCCTTCGCCGCCCCGCTACCAAGTCGAAACCCAAACGCAGACGGCTGAACCAGGCCGGCAGACCCACGGCGGCCGAGCTAGAGAAACGCAAGGCGCGGGTTATGCAGGTTGCCACCGACCTGTTCGTCACCAACGGCTATGCCGCCACCTCGCTCGTCGACATCGCCCGCGGAGCCGGTGTGGCGACGCGCACGCTCTACCAGCATTTCGGCGACAAGGAGGCGATGTTCCGGGAGGTTATCTATGCCCGCGACAGCGCGGGCGCGTTGGAAAGACCAACCGTCACGCCCGGCGACACGCTGCTCGACGCACTGCTTCGCGCCGGCGAATATGCCCATGACGTGACCTTTCGCGAGCAGTCGATCGGCCTGATGCGGCTGATGATCGCGGAAAGCGGCCGCTTTCCGGACTTCATGAAACAAGTCGCGACTTCAATTTTCGCCCGATTCAGGAAGAACATCGAAAAGGTCTTCGTGGCGCTTGAAGAGGCCAAACTCATTCCGAACGGTGACCATGCCCGGTCCGCCGAACTGTTCTTCGACTTCGTTCTCGGCAGCCATCCCATCATGACCTACACCAACTGGGATGCCGACTCTCCGACACCGGAAGATCTCAGGGAGCGGGTCGAACTGTTTATCATGGGGCGGTTCGGCTCGAAAGTTGCCAAAGGCGCGGACGTCCGCAAAGCCAAGGGCTGAAGGCAAGGCCTTCAGGAACGGCTACAACCCCGGAGTGACCAGCGCGCCGCCTTCAGGCGGCTCGAAGCTTCCGGCCCGGTCGATATATTCGTCGAGCCGGGCAATGCGTCCACCCTCGATCCGCACGAAAATGCAGCACGGCCACGCCTTGCGCTCGCCGGTTGCAGATTTAACCGACCAGACATGCTGCTGGACGAAGCCGTTCTCGATCGGCTGGCGGCGGACATCGGCAAGCGCCTGTTCCGGAAAAGCCTTGACCGTCGCTTCCCATTGCTCACGCATCGCCGCGCGATCGTGAGCGACGCAATCGAAGGAATGCCAGATGCTCGCATCGTCGGTCAGGCAGGCCCACGCGGCATCGACATCGCCCCGCCCGAGCGACTCGTACATGCGGTCTATGACTGAACCGTCGCTGTTCACAGCCGATCCATCCCGTTGATCCGTCCCAGCACCTGCGGGCGGAAACCGAGCAGAGTCTGCAGCGTCTCCGATCCGAACTGGCGGATCGCGGGATTGAGCGAGAGGTACCAGTTTTCCTGCGGCAGGTAGATCGGCAGCGTATACCAGCTGAATATGCCCGCGCGGCGCTTGCCGTCCGTATTGGGCCCGTTGGTGTGGAGCAGCCGGCCTTCCATCGCAATCAGCGAGCCGGCCGGCGCTTCTATGGGCACGAGCTTGTCCGCGACTTCCTCGCCAGCGGCCGGCACGTTCCACAGATGGCTTCCGGGAACATAGGCCGTTGCCCCGTTCGATGCGGTGAAGTCGTCAATGCACCACGCCACGTTGACGCCATGCGGCCGGTCCCAGGGCGTGGGCATGTAGCCCTGGTCGCAATGGAGCATCATGCTGTCTCCGCCCGGGCCGGTGATGTTGGCCGACATGCTTGAAAGCAGTGCGGGCCAGCCGAGCAGGTCCTTCACGAAATGCATCGCAAGCGGATGTTCGGCAAGGTCGCAGAACAGCGGGTCGCGGCTCGGCAGGTTCCAGATGCGCTGATTGACGTGGTCGTCCTTGCCGTAGCCGTAATCCTGCCTCCAGCCGCGCTGCAAATCGCTTTCGGCGGCCCGGTAGAGTTCGGTCCGGAGTTCCGCCAGCAGCTCCGGCGCAAGCGCATCGGCAACGATGCAGGCGCCGTATTCCCGCAGGTCGGCGTCGGCCTGCCCGAGGTCCCGGGTGATGGCCGGCCCTGCCCCTTGTGCAACCGCCGCCATCACACTTGTTCCAGCCGGGTGAGCTTCCCGCCGATCCGCAGGTTGCCCGCGGGGCCAAGGCCGAACAGATGGCGCGTCCGGTCGTCCATCGCATCGCGCACGGACTGGGGCAGCGCTTCGGACCAGTTGGACTGCGGGCGCAGGAAGTCCACCGAATAATAGGCGAACAACAGGCGGCGCTGCTCATCGCTGGTCACATTGCATCCCGAGGTGTGCCACATGCGTCCTTCCATGACGATGAACGATCCCGCCGGTGCCTCGAACGCCAGGGTCTGCTCGATGGCATTCTCCGGCACGTCCTCGAAAGACCGGAGCCTGTGGCTGCCCGGCAGGTAGCGCGTGGCGCCGTTGGCTTCGCGAACGTCATCCAGGCACCAGATGACGTTAACCGCCCAGGAGTGCATCCAGGGCGGCGGCACGACCAGTGCCTGATCGGAATGCAGCCGCATCGAACCCGCCCCCGGCAAGGCATTGTTGGCCGTGAAGTTCGAAATCAGCACATGAGGACCGACCACCTCCTGCGCGGCTTCCAGCGCGTCTTCGCGGCACAGCAGCTCGATGAAGACCGGATCGACCGCCGGCAGATTGTAAATGCGCTGGTTGGCCGAATTGGGATCCAGCCGGGGATCGAAAGCCGACCCCATTGACTGCTGCATATACTCGATACCCCGATCGAAAGCCGCCCGTGCGCGCGCGAGTTCGTCCGGCGTCAGCACGTCGGGCACGATGCACCAGCCCTCTTCCCGAAGCTGTTCGCGTTGCGCCGTGTCCATGGCCTTTGTGATCCTTTCCAGCTCCGCTAAGTGCGGGTTCCAGGTTGGTTTTCAACCCAAGTTGAAAAATGACACACTATTTGTGCAATAGGCCGTGAGTCAATCGGCCAGCGGCGCCCTTCAGGCGGCTCAGCAAGGAGAATCAGCAGGCAATGCAGTCCAATTCGCAGGCGGGCCGGATCGATCGAGCACGGTTCGATTCGGCACGGTTCCCTTTCCTCATGGAGATGCCCGTCCGGTTCGAGGATCTCGACATGCTCGGGCATGTCAACAACGCCGCGGCAGTCGCCATGCTCCAGGAGGCACGCGTTGCCTTCCACCGCGAACTGGAACTTTCGCACTTCGGACAAGGAGGCCCACGCACGGTCGTCGTGAACATGAATGTGGAGTTCGGCGCCGAGCTGACCTACCCCGGCGTGGCCGAGATCGCCACGGGCATCCTGGGTATCGGTCGCACGTCCTACACCTTCGGGCAACTGATCCGACAGAACGGACAAGGCGCCGTCTATGCACGGGTTACCATGGTTGCCACCGGCGAAACAGGCGCGATCCAGATTCCCGATGCAGTGCGGGCAGACTTCGAGGAGCGATGCCTGATCGGCTGGTAACGGCCTAGCGCCCCTTCCAGACCGGCTCCCGCTTCTCGATGAAGGCGCGCGGGCCTTCGCGGAAATCCTCGGTCTTGCGCAGCATGCCGAGCCACTCGTTTGCCACGGTGCGCCCTCCCCCGTCGGTCAGGGTAGAACCTGCGCGAGCGGCCGCCAGCGAGTATTGAACGCTGAGCGGCGCATTGACCACGACCTGCCCGGCGAGTTCGCGCGCCGCCTCCAGCGCCTCGCCCGCCGGCACCAGCCGGTTGACGAGGCCATGCTGGTAAGCCCTTTGCGCATCGATCATATCGCCCGTCGCAATCATCTCATAGGCGATGCCGGCCGGTATCCTGTTAGGCAGGCGGTGCAGTCCGCCCGCACCAGCCAGCAGCCCGCGTTTGACTTCGGGCAGGCCGAAACGGGCATTCTCGGAAGCGACAATCATGTCGCAGGCCAGGCACAGTTCGCAGCCTCCCGCGACGGCGATGCCTTCCACAACCGCGATCCACGGCTTGAGCCTCGTCGCATAGACCAGCCCCGCAAACCCGCCTGTCGGCGTTTCCATGTTGAGGCCGCTGCCCGACGAAACCGCGCCCAGATCCGCTCCGGCGCAGAAGACTCGGTCCTGCGAGGACGTGAGGAGCACCACGCGCACTTGCGGATCGTCCTCGGTCTTCGCGACGATTTCCGCCATTTGCGCGGTGACCTCGCCGTTGACGGCATTGCGCTTCTCCGGCCGGTTCAGCGTAACCAGTGCAATATGCTCCGTCAGCATCTCGAACAGGACAACGGGCTGGTCGGAGGTTTCGGCGTTCATGCTGGTATCCAATCGCGGCTTTGTGACGGTCAGAGATCGAAGGTCAGGACAGTACGGGCAATCTCGGCCCTGTTCATATCGTCGACGGCGAGATTGATTTCCGACAGCGGCCGGCGTCGGGATATCAATTCGTCGAGCTTGAGCCGGCCCTGCAGGTACAGTTCGACGTAATTGGGAATGTCGATCGACGGCCTGACGCCGCCCATGAACGAACCCTTGATGGCACGCTCCTGCAGGAAAGCGATCGGGGGAAGCTCGATTTTCGTCTCGAAGGACGTCGCCCCGACCACGATCGCCTGCCCGCCCTTGGCGAGGATGGCGAAAGCGAGTTCAATCGTCGGCTTGAGACCGACCGCCTCGATCGCCTGATCCACACCGCGACCGCCGGTCAGCTCCATGATCTGCTCATGAGCATTGCCCTGGCTGGCATCGACGCCGTCGGTCGCTCCGAAACCGCGCGCCATCTCCAGCTTCGAAGCCACCCGGTCGATGGCAATGATGCGCCCCGCTCCGGCAACCGCCGCGCCATTGATCGCAGCCAGACCGACACCGCCGCAGCCGATGACCGCGACGCTCTCGCCGGCACGGACATTGGCTGTGCGCGTCGCTGCTCCAAATCCGGTGGTGACGCCGCAACCGATCAGGCAGGCGCGGTCGAGCGGCATGTCGTCGCGAATCCTGATGCAGCCGCTGTCATGGACCAGCACCTGCTCGGCGAATCCGCCGATGCGCATGAAGGACTCGACCGATTCGCCGCCGATCGAAAGCCGTGGCGGCTCGCCTTCCGGGCGCGAGGCCTCCGGAGTCATGCAGCGATTGGCGTGACCGCCATGGCACTGCTCGCAATGGCCGCAATGGAACGTGAGGCAGACGATGACATGGTCGCCGGGTCGCAGCCCGTGGACCTCGGGCCCGACCTGTTCGACGACTCCCGCCACTTCATGACCGAGCACAGCCGGGAGCGGGCTCGGCAGCGTGCCGTTGAGCACGCTGAGGTCCGAATGGCACAGGCCGACGGCCGCCACCCGCACCAGCACTTCCCGCCCGACCGGCTTCGAGATCGCAATCTCCTCGATTTCCATCGGCGCGTTGAGACCGCGCATTACCGCTGCTTTCATGCTCTCGCTTCCTTCAGGCTGTTGCTGAATTCGCCCGGCGGCTCATCGGCGGGTACATCGAATGTCGGATAGCGGCCCAGGCTGAAGAACAGCGCCGAGGCCAGAAGACTCATCGGGATAAAGGCAGTCACCACCGGGACGTAGGATTGGGCGAAATCGTAGGTAAGATTGACAAGGAACGGCCCGAGCCCCGTTGCGAAGGCCAGCAGCCCGGAGATGGTCCCGAAGATCGCGCCGAAATTGCGCATCCCGAAATGCCGTGTCGTCAGATAGGCGACGGCGTCCAGCTCGGCACCCAGGGAAAGGCCCGCGACAAGCACCGCGACCGACGCTATCGGCACCGAGCCGGGGAAGCTCAGCAGCAACGAGCAGGACACGACCGGCAGCAGCAGGCTCACTCCACCGACGATGTTGCCGTTGATCCGGTCCAGCAGGTAGCCGCCGGTCAACCTGCCGACGATCGTCGATATGCCGACCAGCCCGGCGATCCCGGCTGCCTGATTGCGCGTGATCCCGCTGGACGAGAGGATCGGGACGATATTCGCCACGAGCGAGACCACGGTCAGCGTCGTGACTACGGCCGCCGCGGCAAGCCTGACGAACTTCCACGACATCAGCCCGTCACGAACCGAAACGCCTGCAAGCATGGGCGCGGCCTGCGGCAAGGCGGACTTCGCTCTGGACGTAGCGCCAAGGCGCTCACGGTCTTTCGCGCTGGTGAAAAGGAACAGCACCGCCGGTATCACCAGGATGCCCCAGAAAGCGGCGAGACCGACGAAGGCCTGGCGCCAGCCCAGGGCATCGATCAGGTAGGTACTCACGATAGGCGTGAGCGTCGAACTCAGCGCCGTCCCGCACAGCATGACGGACAGCGCCAGTCCCCGCCCCGTGACAAACAGGCTGGAGACCCCGGCTGTCCAGACCGTCGGCTTGATGAAAACGGCGGAGAAGGCGAGGATGAACCACATGCCCCACCACGACCAGATCGAGGAATTCACCAGCGAAAAGCAGGCGAAGCAGACGCAATAGGCAAGGACGCCGAACACCCCGAGCCGCCTCGGCCCGAACCTGTCGACGGCAATGCCCGCGAACGGCGCGGAGAGCATGCCGATCACCGACACAAAGGTCATCCCGGCGGTGATCTCGCCCCTGCTCCAGCCGAACTCCGCTTCGAGCGGGGCGATGAATACGCCCGCCGAATAGACGGTCAGCGATGCCAGAGCGATGCCGAGCGCGCCCGCCAGCACCGTGGGCCAGCCCTGCCTCCATTCGGCAGCCGCGCCCGGTTCAGCAGCAATCGCCAATCGGCCTTCTCCCCAGGATCCGTTCTCTGCGACCGGCACGCAGTAATGTCATAGGCTTAGCGCATTAAGTCGGGAGAGCAACAACGGATCGCTGCTCCGAGGCTCTCGTCAGACGTCGAAATCGGCGATCGGCCCGTCGAGCCCGAGCCGGCGGCCGAGCGCATAGTCACCAGTGATCGTCGTACGCTCCATCACCCGGGTCTCGTCGGGAGGAACGCCGGTAGCGCAGTGCAGCGTGCGCCAGTTGTCCCACAGAACCATGTCACCCGGCTGCCAGTCGTGGAAATAGGACAATGCCGCATCGGTGCAGTGGCGAACGACTTCGCGCAGCAGTTCCTCTCCCTCGGGCCCGCCTTCTTCGTAGATGCCGATGGCGAAAGTGGGCGAAACGTTCAGCACCTTGCGCCCGGTCTCCTGCTGGGTGAAGACCATGGGATGGATCACGCGCGGATAGGTGAACCGGCGCTTCTCGATCTCCGTCCCCGAGTTTGCCAGCCGCATCAGCCGCACATCCCCGGCGTCGGTGAAGGGGCAGCCTGAGAAGTCGACCTGGACTTCGTAGACCGCGTGCAGGCCCTCGATACGCTCGCGCAGCGGCTGCGGCAGGCGATCGTAAGCGGCGATCTGACACAGAAACCCGGTCATGCCGAGTGTCGACGGCAACTGGACAGGGCGAAGGATGCCGCCGTGATTGATGCGGTGTGTGTAGATCAGGTCGCTGTGCCAGGGCAGCCAGCCGCCGCGCAGTTCGCCGTTTATTTCGTAATAGCTGCCATCGTCCGGATAGAACTTGATCTTCACGAGATCGGGGTTTCCTTCCGACCGGGATTCCGGGAACGGGTGGGGCTCCAGCTCGCCGAAGCAGCGGCTAAGCTCCAGCTGCATTTGCGGCGAGGATTCACCGCCCCGAAACAGCAGCACGCCCTTGTCGATCCACAGATCATAGAGCGCCTGGCGAACTTGCGAATCGCTGAGTTGGGCGAGCGTCAACCCGCTGACGGTGGCCCCGAACGGCACGCCTTCGCCAAGCGGTGAAACATCGTATCCCAGGGTCACGGCGCTCATGCTTCTCTCCTGCTGTGCCAAAGGCTGTGAAGCGAAACGACTCACGGCATGTTCATTGTCGTGCCGATGCAGACCGATGGCAAGCACAGTCTGGCCGGCTCAACCGGCTTCCTGCTCCCGAAGGCGCCGCAGTTCGGCGACGTTGGGCTGACCGTGTGGGCAGTCAGGCCGCCGTCGGCTGTCACGATCGAACCGGTCATATAGGACGCATCGTCGGATGCGAGGAAGGCGACCACGCCCGCCATTTCCTCGGGCTGTGCCGGCCGACGCAGCGGAATGCGGCTGCACCAGGCATCGCGACTTTCAGGCGTGGAGAGTGAAGGCCCGATCAAGGGTGTCTCGACCAGCCCGGGGCAGAGCGCGTTGACGCGGATACCGTGGGGCGCGCACTCGAGCGCGAGCGAGCGGGTGAAATTCACCACCGCGCCTTTCGAGGCGTTGTAGGCGGACATGAAATAGTCACCGTAAAGGCCCGAAATCGATGCGATATTGATGATCGCGCCACCGTTCTCGCGCATCGCCGGGACGGCTGCGCGGCAGAACAGGAAGATCGCCGTGGAATTGACCGCGAAGACCCTTTCCCATGCCTCCTGTTCCATGTCGGGGACCGGTCCGAAGGCCCCGACTCCGGCATTGTTGACGAGGATGTCGAGCCTTCCCCATCTCTCCTTCGTTGCATCCACGGTCGCGGCAACCGCATCGGCTGAGGCCACGTCGGTAGCAGTGAAGGCAACGGCGTCGCTCTCCTCATCTGGCGCATTGAGGTCGGCGATCGTCACCCTGGCGCCTTCGGAAACCAGCCGCGCGACCACCGCCGCGCCGATGCCGCTCGAACCGCCGGTGACAATGGCAACCCTGCCTGAAAACCTCCCCATGATCCCTCCGGAATTCCGCTTGCCTTCGCGACCGTGCCTTCGCGATCCGGGGCAGGCAAGCTGTATTGCACAGGACCCGTGCCATTTACCGCGCCCGATTCTCGGGCTAGCGGTTGACGGGATCGGCAGTGAAGAGCCGGGATGCCGATTGGCGGAAGGAAGAGACACGACGTGGCGGGAGATCTGGAGGCAGCCGTTCTCGCGGCCGAAAAGGCGCGGTGCGACGCGATGCTGGCCAATGACAATGCAGCGCTCGACGCCCTGCTCGATACCCGCCTCCATTTCGCCCATGCCACCGGGGCGGTCGACGACAAGAACGCATTCCTCGCAAAGATGGCTGCGGGCCGGATCCGCTATGTGGCGATAGGCTGGTCCGAAGAGCGCATCCTCGAACTGGCGCCGGGCGTCGCGATGCTGAACGGGCGGATGAACACCGACGTAGAGGTGGAAGGTGTCGCCAAGCAGCTCAGGAACCGGGTAATGACCGTGTGGAGCCGGACCGACGACGCCTGGCGAATGGTCGCGTTCCAGTCCACGCCGCTTGCCGGCTGAAGACCCGACATGCATCCGGCAATTTCCATCAACACGCTGAGCCTGGCCCCCGCGGATCTTGCTGCACAGATCGACACGGTTGCGGGAATCGGCGCACGCGCCATCAGCCCGGGAATCGAGCAGGTCGAGCAAACGGGGGCGCAAGAGGCCGCTCGCCTGATCCGCGATGCCGGGCTTGAAGTCGCCACGCTCACGTACCGCGCTTTCGGCTTCGCCACGCCGGCAGATGTCGCATCCGCTCGGGAACGGCTTGCGCATACGATCGAAGTGGCTGCGACGATCGGCGCCCAGACCGTGATCATGACCACGGGCGGGCGCGGTACCCTGACATGGGCACAGGCCGTCGACGCCTTTGCCGAGGCCGTCGCACCCTGCACCGTTCTTGCCGAACAGGCGGGTGTCCGGCTCGGGATCGAACCGACGTCGCACCTCTATGCCGATGCGTCGATCGTCCACCGGCTGGCCGATGTGACGGCGGTGGCCCGCAAGGCCGGCGTATCGGTGATCATCGACACTTTCGCCTGCTGGTTCGATGCCGATATCGAACAGGCGATTGCCGACGCCGGGCCGCTGCTCTCGCTGATCCAGGTGAGCGACTACGTCTACGGCGATCGCGGCCTGCCGTGCCGCGCAGTGCCCGGCGACGGAGCAATTCCCTTCGAGCGGATCATCCCGGTAATCGCGGCAACGGGATTTGACGGATATTTCGATCTCGAGATCATCGGCCCTCGCCTTCAGGCTGAAGGGCAGGAACAGGGGCTCAGGCGAGCGGCCAATCATATCGGCAAGTTGCTGGGATAAGCGGAAGCCACGGAGAAGGCGATGACGGAAGTGACGCTGGCATTCGATGCCGACAACTACCTTGGCGAAACGCCGATCTGGTCGATCGAGGACCAGGCGCTGTGGTGGGTCAATTGCGAGCATCCGCCCGAACTGCACCGCTGGTCGCCGGAAAGCGGCGAGCACGCGCACTGGCCAATGCCCCAACGGATCGGCGGCTTCGTCCCCAAGCGGGGCGGTGGCTTGCTGGTCGCGCTGGCAGACGGGCTCTACGATTTCGATCCCGGCAGCGGCGCGCTGACGCCGCGAGTGGCCTCTCCCCTGCCGCCGCACGTCAAGCTGCACGAATGCCATTGCG
>JAGREL010000196.1 GCA_020446575.1 Novosphingobium sp.
CGTGGAAATGCGCTGCTATCGCCTGCTTGTTGCGGTGCTGTGGCAGTGTCTTGGCATTCTCGTTTTCACCACGTCGGCATGGGCTGAACCAAACCACATCGCCGCCGAACTGGTCGTCGAATCGCCCGCTCCATCCGGTAAGACCGTTACTCTCGCCATCCACATGCGGCCCGATAAGGGCTGGCACGGCTATTGGCTCAATCCGGGCGATGCCGGACTGGGCATGACGCTCGAATGGTCTTTGCCCCAGGGCGCAACGGTCGGGGAACCGCGCTATCCGGTTCCGCATACCCTGCTGATCTCCAGGCTTATGAACCATGTCTATGAGAACGATTTTGCCGTTCTCGTCCCGCTGACCTTGCCCGACGATGCGAGGACCGGGGCTCGCCTGCCAATCGCAGTCGACGCGCAATGGCTTGCCTGCACCGATGAAATCTGTGTTCCCGAACAGGCGCGGCTGGAAACCACGGTCACTGTCGGCCCGCGTTCCGCACCCGATTCACGCTTCGATCAGTGGCGGGCCAGACTGCCGGCACCCCTGGATGCCAAGGCTCATTTCGCCCTGGAGGCACAAACCCTGCGCCTTGGCATCCCGCTGCCGGCCAGCATAACGCTTGCAGACCCGCACTTCTTCGCAGCCAGCGACAGGGTGATTGCCTATGCCGCTCGCCAGAACTTCAGCCGCAAGGGCGATTTGCTGATCGTCGAGTTGCAGCGCCCGGCGGCAGCGGCACTCGATCCGAAGGAAATCGAAGGCGTGCTGCGGCTCGACGATACAGACGGCGGCCTTTCGATCCAGGCGCTGCCGGGAAACGTCCCTGCGGGCGGCGAACCCTTGTCGGCCGGGGGCGCAGGCATAGCTGCCAACCTTTCCCTGCTGCTGCTTGGAGCAGTGGCCGGTGGGCTCTTGCTGAACATCATGCCCTGCGTATTCCCCATTCTCAGCCTCAAGGCCATGAGCCTTGCCCGTGCCGGTGAAAGCGAAGCGCAGGCACGCGCCGAGGGGCTCGCTTATACGGCCGGCGTGATCCTCGCGTGCATGGGACTTGGCGCCCTGTTGCTCGCACTGCGAGCCGCGGGCGAGGAGGTCGGCTGGGCTTTCCAGCTCCAGGTGCCCGGCGTGGTAGCGGCGCTGCTGTTCCTGTCAGTGGCGATCACCGCCAACTTCCTTGGCCTGTTCGAATTTGCCGTCCCCGGCTTTGCCAGCGAAGGAAGCCCGCAAGGTGCGTTCGCCACGGGATTGCTCGCCGCTTTCGTCGCGACTCCATGCACCGGACCATTCATGGCCGCCGCAATGGGAGCCGCACTGCTGCTGCCAGCCCTGCCGGCAATGGCACTGTTCGCCGCGCTGGGCTTCGGCATCGCGCTCCCCTTCCTCGCGGTTGCCTTCATCCCGGCGTTGAGACGACGGCTGCCGCGCCCCGGTGCATGGATGGAGCGCTTCCGCCACTGGATGGCGCTGCCGATGGGGCTGACGGCGCTGGCGCTACTCTGGCTGACAAGCAGGCTGGGCGGAACCGGCTTTGCTGTCGCCTGCGCCTTGCTTGCCGCGGCGCTGGTTGCCCTGCTGGCCACGACCGGGCGCGACCAGAGAGCTGGCCGCCCCGTGGCACGCAAGGTCGTGCTGGGCTCGCTCGCTCTCGGGCTTGCAGCCATCGTCCTCGTTCCGCGAAGCGTTTCAGATCCGGAACCCGAATCGGAAGGCATCCTGCCCTATCAACCCTTCAGCGAGGCTGCCCTTGCCGAGGCGCGGGCATCGGGCAAGCCAGTCTTTGCCTGGTTCACTGCTGACTGGTGCATCACCTGCAAGGTCAACGAGCAAGTCGCCATCGAGCGGGTCGAAGTACGCGATGCGTTCTCCCGGTCGGGCGTCGTAACGCTGCGCGGCGACTGGACCCGGCGCGACCCCGCGATTACCCGCTACCTGACCGCGCAAGGCGCGGCGGGCGTTCCGCTTTATGTCTGGTATCCGGCCGGCGGCGGCACGCCGCAAAAGCTACCGCAGGTCCTGACTCCGGAAACGCTGCTCGAACTTACGAAGCGTTGATCTTCACCCGGCCTCTGCGGCGAGTGCGTCGGGGTCGAGGATGGCGACTTCGCGGCGGCTGGGCAGGTCGATGATCCCCTCCGCCTTGAGCCGGGTGAACTGGCGGCTGACGGTCTCGATCGTCAGCCCCAGTACATCGGCGATCTGCTGGCGCGAAAACGGAAGCTCCAGGCGCTGCGGGCCCTCTTCCCCGAAATCAACCTCGCAGCCCACCGGCACCAGCCGCTCGGACAGTTCCAGCAGGAAGCTCGCCAGCTTCTCCGATGCCGACTTGCGCCCCAGCAGCAGCATCCAGCGCCGCGTGCGGTCCAGCTCGCCCAATGTGCGCTCCAGCAGCTTGTGCTCCAGCGCAGGGTGCTCGCGCGCAAAGGCATCGAAATCGCGCCGGGCGAACACGCATACCCGCGCATCGGTCAGCGCCGTCACTCCGTGACCGCTCGTGCCCCCGAACGGACGGCCGATGAATTCCGACGGATAGACCACGCCCACGATCTGCTCGCGCCCGTCCTCCGTGCCCGTCGACAGCTTCAGCACGCCTTCGATCACATTGGCGACAAGAACCGAATCCTCGCCTTCCCAGATCAGCGATTCCCCGGCCTTCAGATTGCGACGCCGGCCGATCGCGTTCAGCGCCTCGATCTCCTTGCCATCGAGCGCAGAACAAATCGCACGGTTGCGGACAACGCAAAGGTCACAGGACGACATAACCCCGCGCTATCAGCGCTTGGGCCGCCCTGCAATATCCCTCGACCGTGCCCCAGTGCCGAACGGCGCGCCGCGCGCCCGGCACAGATTACGTCGTCAGAAGCCCAGATCCTTGATCGGACCGTCGAAATTGCCGCCAAGTTCGTTGTTGGCCTTGGCTAGCTGCTCCGGCGAGACACCAGCGATATAGCCGTCGATGAGGCGCTGAAAATTGCTCACCAGACCTTCGCGTTCCTTCGACAGGCGCATGTATTCAAAGCCGTCCGAATGCAGGCCTTTCTGCTGGATCGGGATGTTCGAATAGTCCTGCCGCGGAATC
>JAGREL010000197.1 GCA_020446575.1 Novosphingobium sp.
CGCTGATGAGCGGCGAGGGCGTGGCGAAGGCGCTTGAATCGCGGGGTCACACCGTCACGCGGGTCGATATGGGCGAAACGCGCGCGCAGGGCCGAGAGCTTCCGGCGAAGCTGCTCGCGGCATCGCCCGACGTGGTGTTCAACGCGCTCCACGGCTCTCCCGGCGAGGATGGCACCATCCAGGGCATGCTCGACCTGATGGGGCTGCCCTATACCCATTCGGGCCTGGCCACTTCGGTCATCGCCATCGACAAGGAGCTGACCAAGCAGGCGCTGGTTCCGCAGGGCATACCCATGCCGGGCGGGCGGATCGTCGAAACGGAGGAACTGTTCGAGCGCGATCCCCTGCCGCGCCCTTATGTGCTCAAGCCGGTGAACGAGGGTTCCTCGGTCGGCGTTGCGATCGTTACCGATGAGGGAAATTACGGCGATCCGATCAGCCGCGACACAACGGGTCCCTGGCAGGAGTTCGACCACCTGCTTGCCGAGCCCTATGTCAGGGGCAGGGAACTCACCACGGCCGTGCTCGCCGGGCCTGAGGGTGCTCGGGCGCTGATGGTGACCGAGCTCAAGCCCCGATCCGGCTTCTACGATTTCGACGCCAAATATACCGATGGCCTGACCGAGCATGTCTGCCCGGCCGAGATTCCGGACGAAATCACCGAAGCCTGCAAGGAATTCGCGCTGCGTGCGCACCGTATCCTCGGCTGCCGGGGCACCAGCCGGTCCGATTTCCGCTGGGACGATACCCAAGGTGCCGAAGGGCTGTTCCTGCTCGAAGTGAATACCCAGCCGGGCATGACGCCGCTCAGCCTGGTTCCTGAGCAGGCACGCCACATGGGCCTGGACTATGCCGATCTCGTCGAGGCGATCATCGCCGATGCCCTGACAGAAGCACGATCCGTGGAGAACAAGCCATGAGCCAGACGATCAGGCGCAAGGCAAAAAGCGCGCGCAGGGCCGCGGCTGCGCAGGGTACGTCCCGCAAGGTCCGCAGCGCACGGGCCAAGACCGGCTCCGCATTCGACAGGGCGATGGCGTGGGTGCCGCTGTCCGAAGAACAGCTTCATCGCGTATTCCTGGCCATGATATTGGGCGGTGCGGTGGCGCTGGCCTGGTTCGTGGCCGGGTTGGCAGGCCTCCCGGCGATGGCGCGGCAGCAGCTTGCCGAAGTCGCCGCCGATGCCGGTTTCAAGGTCCGCCGGGTCGATGTGCGCGGCGTGGAGAACCTCAACGAACTCAAGGTCTACGAACGCGTTCTTGCCGAGCGCGACCAGGCGATGCCGCTGGTCGAGATCGAGGCGCTTCGTGAAAAATTGCTCGAGCTTCCCTGGATAGAGGATGCGCGCGTATCGCGGCAGCTGCCCGATACGCTGGTGATCGATATCGTCGAGCGCAAGCCGCATGCCGTGCTGCGCAAGCCCGACCGGATGGTGCTGATCGACGCTTCCGGTCACGAGCTTGAGCCGGTCACCAGGGAGCGCGCCAAGGACATGCTTGTCGTTTCCGGCCCGGGCGCGGGCAAACAGGTGGTCGCACTATCGCGGCTGCTGGATGCGGCTCCCGCGCTCAAGCCCCAGGTGCGCGAAGCGGAATGGATCGGCAATCGCCGCTGGAACCTGACTTTCAAGACCGGCCAAGTGCTCGCTTTGCCCGAAGGCGAACGCACGTCTGCCACGGCGCTGGTTTCCTTTGCGCGGCTCGACGGAACGAACCGCCTGCTTGGTGGGCAGGTCGCCGCGTTCGACATGCGCGCGCAGGGCCGCATCTACATGCGCATTCCGGGCAGGGAGAAACAGGAAGCGGCACTGAACGCGGGCGCCGCGCGAAGAGAGAAAGGCAACTGATGGCTGCGCCCCGCATTTCTCGCGTCTATGGCGCGGTCAATATCGGATCCTTCCGGATCTCGGCGATGATCGCCGGAATTTCCGAGACAGGCGAGATGATGGTGCTCGGATCGAGTCACCGCGCAAGCCAGGGGATCAAGCGCGGTTATGTGACCGACATGACAGCCGCGACCTACGCCGTGCGCGATGCCATCGAACGCGCGGAGAAAATGGCCAATACCAGCGTTTCGAGCGTCTGGATCGGCTGTTCCGGCGCGGGGCTGGCAAGCCAGATCGCGGAAGTGGAAATCGATGTCGGCGGCCGGCGCATCGAGCAGGATGACATCGATCATCTGCTGGTTTCGGCCAGGGATGTGATCCGGCCCGAAGGGCGCATGGTGCTGCATGCCCAGCCCGCTCACTATACGCTGGATGGCGCGCATGGCGTGGCCAATCCCAAGGGTTTGCATGCCGAGCGGCTCGCGGTCGATATCCATGTCATGCTCGCCGATGGCGCGCCGATCCGGAATATTACGGAGGCGGTCCAGAACGCCCATCTCGAAGTCGAAGGGGTCGTCGCATCGCCGGTCGCGGCGGGATTTGCCTGCTTGTCGGACGAGGAACGCGAGCTGGGCGTGGCGCTCGTCGAATTCGGCGCGGAAGTGACCAATGTCGCCGTCTACGCCGCCGACATGCTGGTGGGCCTGACCTCGATCCCGATGGGCTCGGCCGACATCACCGACGCGATCGCCTCGGCTTTCGGCATCCGCCGGTTTCAGGCCGAGCGGCTGAAATGCGTGAACGGTTCGGCAATCGCCAGTCCGGCCGACCACCGTGAGATGATACCGGTCAATGCTCCGGGCGAAGAAGGCATGGGCCCCATCGCCCGCCATGCCGATGACAAGAACCGGATACCGCGCGCCGAACTGGTCTCGGTGACGACCGCCCAGCTGGGGCGACTCATGGAAGAGATCGCGAAGTCGCTCAAGGCGCTGGGTTTCAGCGGCCAGCGCGGTCAGCAGGTGGTGTTTACCGGAGGCGGGGCGGAACTCGTGGGCCTTGCGGACTATGCCCAGTCGGCGCTCGGCAGGCTTGCCCGCATCAGCCGTCCGCCGCAGCTGCCGGGTCTGGCCGAAGCCCATGTCAAGCCGGGCTTCGCGACGCTTACCGGTCTGGTCCTCTATGCCGCTGCCGATCCTGTTGACATACGATCGATCGGACCCAGCTATCAGACGGCGACGCGCTATTCCGGCCTAGGCCTGGTCAACCGGGTCTATCGGGCGGTGAAGGAGTATTTCTGAACAGTGGAACTGCGAGGTCGATTTCGGCGTTTCCGGGTGTGTGCTGCCCCCAAATCCGACTGTGGACAAAGGGTGGCGGGGCTTTGATTCGCCGAGTCGAAGCGTGCAATCAGTGTGACTTCAGGGTTTTTCCCCTCGCATGCCTGCCAGGAGAGCGAGATGAGTATTAATATTGGACCGCCAGCGATTGAGGAACTGCGTCCGCGTATCACCGTGGTCGGTGTCGGCGGAGCGGGTGGCAATGCCATCGCCAACATGATCGAAGCCGGTATCGAAGGTGTCGATTTCGTGGTCGCCAATACCGACGCCCAGGCGCTGAACAGCTCGGTGGCAGAACATCGCATCCAGCTTGGGCCGGACATCACCGAAGGGCTTGGCGCGGGCTCCCGTCCCGAAGTCGGCCGGGCAGCGGCTGAAGAAACACTTCCCGAGATCGAGCGTGCGCTGGATGGTGTGCACATGGTCTTCATTGCTGCCGGCATGGGCGGCGGTACGGGCACGGGCGCGGCGCCGATCATCGCGAAGGCGGCCCGCGACAAGGGCGTGCTGACCGTCGGCGTTGTTACCAAGCCGTTCCTGTTCGAAGGCACGCGAAGGATGCGCGCGGCTGAGTCGGGTATCGAGGAACTGCAGCAACACGTCGACACGCTGATCGTTATTCCCAACCAGAACCTGTTCCTCGTCGCCAAGGCGGAGACGACCTTCAAGGAGGCTTTCCAGCTCGCCGACGAAGTGTTGCAGCAGGGCGTGCGTTCGATCACCGATCTGATGGTGATGCCCGGCCTGATCAATCTCGACTTCGC
>JAGREL010000198.1 GCA_020446575.1 Novosphingobium sp.
CAACCCTCTCCCAGGGGGAGAGGGCTTTTTTGGTCGTCTATCGGGTTTGGGCATTGTCTCCCTCTCCCCCTGGGAGAGGGTCGGGGTGACGGAAGGTTCGGGCACAGTCGCCTCCCCTTCGTTCCCCTCGCCTTCGACTTCCAGCACCACCAGCGGCGCACCGATCGCAACGACATTGCCGACCTCGCCACCGACTTCGAGCACGGTTCCGGCAACCGGACTTTCCATCTCGACGGTCGCCTTGTCGGTCATCATGTCGGCAAGCGGTCCGTCTTCCTCGATGCTGTCTCCGACTTTCACGTGCCAGGCGACGATCTCGGCCTCGGCGATGCCTTCGCCGATATCGGGCAAGCGGAAGGTGTAGCGGCCCACGCGATCAGCCCGCGGCAAGCAGCCGGTCGACCGCTTCGCCAATACGGACCGGCCCCGGGAAATAGGCCCATTCGAGACTGTGCGGGTAAGGGGTGTCGAAACCCGTGACCCGCTCGATAGGCGCTTCGAGGTGATAAAAGCAGCGCTCCTGCACCAGCGCGGCAAGCTCCGCACCGAAGCCGGATGTGCGGGTCGCCTCATGTATCACCAGACATTTCCCGGTTTTTTCAACGGACTTTTCCACAGCCTCTATATCGATGGGCACCAGCGTGCGCAGGTCGATGATCTCGGCGTCCACGCCTTTTTCGGCAAGCACGGATTCGGCGACATGGATCATCGTGCCGTAGGCCAGCACCGTCAGCGCCGCGCCTTCGCGCACTATCCGCGCCTTGCCCAGCGGCAGCGAATAGTAGCCCTCGGGCACTTCGCTCCCCGGATGGTGTTCCCAGGTCTTCGCCGGCCGGTCGTAATAGCCGTCGAACGGGCCGTTATAGATGCGCTTGGGCTCGAAGAAGATAACCGGATCGTTGTCCTCGATCGCGGCGATCAGCAGCCCCTTGGCGTCATGCGGCGTCGACGGCACGACCGTCTTGAGCCCCGCAACATGGGTGAACAGCGCTTCCGGGCTCTGGCTGTGGGTCTGCCCGCCGAAAATACCGCCGCCGAAGGGCGCGCGTACCGTCATCGGCGCAATGAATTCACCGGCCGAGCGATAGCGCAATCGCGCGGCTTCGGAGACCAGCTGATCGAGGCCGGGATAGATATAGTCGGCGAACTGGATTTCCGGCACCGGGCGCAAGCCATAGGCCCCCATCCCTACCGCCACGCCGATGATCCCGCCTTCGCTGATCGGCGTATCGAAGACCCGCGTCTTGCCGTATTTCTCCTGCAGGCCCGCCGTGCAGCGGAACACGCCACCGAAATAGCCGACATCCTCGCCCATGATCACCACATTGGGATCGCGCTCGAGCATGATGTCGAGCGCGTCGTTGATCGCCTCGATCATGTTGAGGCGCCTGGTCGGCGCTTCCGACAGCGAAACGGGCGATTCCTCGACGCTCATTGCCCGTCCCAATCCGGCCATTTGATCCGGCGTTCACGGACGGCCTGCTCGGCCTGCTCCTCAAGGTGCCAGGGAAGATCCTCGAACACGTCCTCGAACATGGTGTGGAAGGGATGGTGCAAGCCGTGGCCGAGGATTCCGTTCTTCTCGGCCTCCTTGGCCACCGCCTTCACTTCCTCGGCGACGTCGCGGTCCATTTCCTCGTGCGTTTCCTTCGACCATTCGCCAAGGGCAATCAGATGCCGCTTGAGCCGCATGACCGGATCGCCCAGCGGCCACTCCTCGCGTTCGTGCGCCGAGCGGTAGGCGCTGGGATCGTCGGACGTCGAATGGCCTTCGGCGCGATAGGTGAAATGCTCGATCAGCGTCGGCCCCATGTTGGAACGCGCCCGGTTGGCCGCCCATTGCACGGCGGCAAAGACGGCGAGCGGATCGTTGCCGTCGACCCTCAGCCCGGCGATACCGTAGCCGATGGCACGCGCGGCAAAGGTCGCGCGTTCGGCGCCTGCAAAACCGGAAAAGCTTGAAATCGCATACTGGTTGTTGACCAGATTGAAGATCACCGGCGCGTTGTAGACGGCGGCGAATGTCAGGGCCGAATGAAAATCTCCTTCCGCGCTCGCGCCTTCGCCGACCCAGCCGGCGGCGATGCGGGTGTCGCCTTTCGAAGCGCTCGCCATCGCCCATCCGGCAGCCTGCGGCAGTTGCGTAGAGAGATTGCCGGAGATCGAGAAGAAGCCGAAATCGCGCGCGGAATACATGATCGGCAATTGCCGGCCTTTAAGCTTGTCGGCGCGGTTGGAATAGATCTGGTTGATCATCTCGATCAGCGGATAGCCCCGCGCGATCAGGATCCCCTGCTGACGGTAGCTGGGAAACACCATGTCGTCGTCCGCCAGCGCAAAGGCCGAGGCGACAGAAGTCGCCTCTTCCCCGGTGCATTTCATGTAGAAGCTGGTCTTGCCCTGTCGCTGGGCGCGATACATGCGGTCGTCGAAAGCGCGGGTCAGCGCCATGACGCGCAGCATGCGGCGCAGCGTCTCCGGATCCAGTTTCGGGTCCCACGGGCCGACGGCGCGGTGCTCGCCATCCAGCACGCGGATCATGTCGCCGCACAGCGGCCAGGTCTCGTCGGGCTTGCAGGCTTCGTCCGGACGCGGCTGCTTGCCGGCATCGGGGATCGCCAGATGCGAGTAATCCACCTCGTCACCCGGCCGGTATCTCGGCTCGGGCACATAAAGCTCTAGAGGCGGCAGATTACCGCGCGGCTTACCTGATCTGGCGGGCCTTTCGGCCATCTTCGCAGTCTCCCATTACCGCGACGCAGTAAGAGACGTAAAATTTTATAACATGGTTATTTTATTTCAAATTCTGCTGATGTCAATCAGATCGCCACCGGCGCCGGAATATGCGCCTGCGGCTCGTAACCGGTCACCGAAAAATCCTCGATACGGTAGTCGAAGATCGTGTCGGGGCGGCGCAGGATTTCCAGCCGCGCCTCACCGGAAGGCGATCGGGCAAGCTGCTCTTCAACCAGCGGCGCGTGGTTGAGATAGAGGTGTACATCCCCGCCCATCCATATTGCCTCGCCGGGCTCGAGATCGCATTGCTGGGCCAGCATCCGCGTCAGCAGGGCCAGCGACCAGATGTTGAAGGCAAAGCCAAGGCCCAGATCGCAGCTGCGCTGGTAGAGCAGGCCTGACAGGCGATTGCCGGCGACATGGAACTGGTAGCTCTTGTGGCACGGCGGCAAAGCCATGGCATCGAGCTCGGCGACGTTCCAGCCCTCGACAATGTGGCGGCGGCTGCCCGGATTGTTCCTGAGGCTTTCGACCACTCCGGCGACCTGGTTCACGCCATGGTCGCGCTTGCGATAGAGCCCCCCATCGCCCTCTACTCCCGCTGGCTCGTACACGGGCCAGTCGACCCATTGCTTCCCGTAAACCGGCCCCAGATCGCCCCAGCGCAGCGCGAATTCCTCGTCCTCGACGATCCGCTTCGAAAAATCGGCGCGCGAAATCTGCTCACCGCTCTCACGCCGGTAACGGTCCAGTGGCCAGTCGGTCCAGATCTCGACACCCTGGGCGCAAAGCGGGCGGATATTGGTTTCGCCGGTCAGGAACCACAGCAGCTCGCGACTCGCCGACTTCCAGAACACGCGCTTGGTGGTGAGCAACGGCATCCGGCCTTCAGACAGGTCGAAGCGGATTTCCGCGCCGAACACGGAGCGCGTGCCTACGCCGGTTCGGTCCATGCGTTCGTCGCCATCCTCCCAGATACGGCGCATCAGATCGAGATACTGCCATTCCCAGTGGCTGCGGTCGGGAGAATCGCTCGAAACGGGGGCTGTGGCCATGGCCCGACACTAGACTCAGGATTGCCCGCTTGCCACCCCGCTTATCCGCTACTATAGGCGCGCCTCTGCCTCGCAGGCGCCTTGCGCGCCACGACCGGTC
Source organism: Novosphingobium sp. (assembly GCA_020446575.1). Lineage (GTDB taxonomy): Bacteria > Pseudomonadota > Alphaproteobacteria > Sphingomonadales > Sphingomonadaceae > Novosphingobium. The sequence goes on from JAGREL010000198.1 coordinate 3,892, forward strand.
GGGGAGTAGCTCAGCCTGGTAGAGCACTGTCTTCGGGAGGCAGGGGCCGGAGGTTCGAATCCTCTCTCCCCGACCAAATTTCGCCTGGATTTCGGCTCAACACATTCCCGGTCTCGGGAAGGAGCCGGATTGCCCCATTCTCTCTCCCGGCCTCTGAACAGGTTCAGCCGCAGGCAAGAAAGTTTTCTCGGCGAGGTGGATAGGCCGCGATCCCGTCTGGACCGCTCGGCGCCGCTTGGATATGCCTCGGAAGATTTACTAAGCATGATTAGTAAATCTTCCTACCCCCAGGTTCGAAACATGGAGAAGTTGAATGACCAAGTTTGTTCCCCTCGCCGCGCTGGCATGCGCCCTTTCGATTGCCACTGGTTCGGTGGCAATGGCCGAGGAGACCATGCCGACGGAAGGTGTCGAATTTTCCAAGAATGACCAGCTCTACACCAGCGACGGCAAGCGTATCGGGAAGATCTACCGCGTGACGAATGACGGCAACGCGCAGGTGATCTACAATAACCGGCTCCTGACCATCGAAGCCTCGACGCTGTCCATTGTCGAAGGCAAGCTGACCACTTCACTCACGCGGGCCGATCTGAAAGGCCGCTGATCCTGATGGGCTGGCGCATCGCCATAACCCGATAAGGGCGAGGAGCGGCCGCCGGTCTCGCATGACGGAGCTGATGGCGACGTCGGGGCACCCCGACGTCGCCATTGTCGCATTTGCCGCGGCATTGGGGCACTGCTTCCAGAATTTGACGGAAAGCCCGCAGGCCAAACCGGATCCGGCCCGGCACATGCTTGACGGTCACGCCAATCGCGTAGAGGCAGGATGTGCGTCGTCTCCGCCGCGATCATTTCACGAGCCCGATGAAGCCCATATCCGTCCTGTTCGTATGTCTCGGCAACATCTGCCGTTCACCGCTGGCCGAAGCGGCATTCCGCCGCGAAGCGCAGGGCGCCGGCCTCGATATCGCCATCGATTCGGCCGGCACCGGCGACTGGCACGTCGGCAAGCCGCCGGACCCTCGTGCCCGCGCGGAAGCAATGCGCCATGGCATCGACATCTCATCCTACCGGGCACGGCAGGTGAACCTCCAAGACTTTGGCCGCTTCAGCCACATCCTAGCGGCCGACCACCAGAACCTCGCCGATCTGCGGGCAATGGCCCCGCCAGACGGAGAAGCCGCGCTATCCCTGCTGCTCGACCATGTCGAAGGGCTGGAAGGTCAGGCGGTAGCCGATCCCTATTTCGGCGAGGAGGACGGTTTTGCCGAAACCTGGCAGCAGGTCAGCCTCGCCGCGCAGGCCCTTGCCCGCAAGTTCGGCGTTCAGGAACGCTAGGTCGGCGCCGGGAAGGCCGCATCGGTTCAGGCGGCAACCGGTTCCGGCTTGATCGCCCGGCTCGGCCGTCCGTCGACCCCGGTGGGCGTGATGCCATGGACCGTGGAGCGGCGCAGCTGCCGCTGCTCGTCGCCGAAGTCGGCAACCGAGCGGTGCTGCGTGGCCCGGTTGTCCCAGATGGCCACATCGCCCAACTGCCAGCGCCAGCGCACCGTATTCTCGGGCCTGGTGATGAACTCCTGGAACAGCTCGAGGATCTTCAGAGACTGCCGGGCATCGTAGCCCGCGAAACGGGCGACGAAGGTGTTGCCCAGGACCAGCGCGCGTTCGCCGGTTTCCTCGTGCACCCGCACCACCGGGTGTTCGCTGACGAACACATTCTGGCGCGCCGTGTTGAAGAACCTTCCCAGCCGCGACAGCTTCGCTTCCTCGAACAGGTCGGCAAAGTCATGGTCGTTGCTGTGGATGGCCCGCAGCGAATCGGCCAGCGTCTTCAGCTCGGCGGGCAGGTCGGCATAGGCTGTCACGCAATTGGCCCAGAGCGTATCGCCTCCGGCCGAGGGAAGCTCTACCGGGCGCAGGACGGTGATTTCCGGATAGGCCGGCATGAACGTCATATCGGTGTGCCAGATCGAAGCTGCGTAGCCGGAGTCCGCGTCAAGATCGAGCAGGTAGCGTGACCCTTCAGCGGCTCCCGCATTGGGATGCGGGATCGGATTGCCGAGCCGTTCGGTGAAAGCCTCCATCCCGGCATCGTCGAGCGTCTCATGTCCCCTGAAGAAGATGACCTTGTGGGCAAGCAGGGCCTTGCGGATGGCTGCGATCGTCGCGTCGTCAAGATCACCGGAAAGCTGGATGTTCCGGATTTCCGCTCCGATACGGCCGCTGACTCTGATCGTCTCCAGCTCCGACGCCGCGGAGCGGTCTTGCGTTGCCGATTGGCTTGCCATGGCATTCTCCTGTTGGTTCAATTCCTGGCCAGAGCCGGGTCCGAACTGGCCGGCGCGGCAATTGCAGCCGTCGCCATTGCGATCGCATCCCCGAACATACGTTCTGCCTCTGCCGAGTTGCCCAGCGCTTCCCGGTCGATGAGCTGCAGGGTAGTGAAAATCATGCTCGCCACCGCACGCATCCGGATGTCGAACTGCGACGCAACTTCGCCGGGCAGAAGCATGGCGATCCGATCGGCAACCCGCGTGGTCTCGGGAAAGTCGGGACTGACGAGATAGCGCGTATCGCTCATGCCCAGCCGGCCGAGGCTGGCGAGGAAGCAGGCGTAGCTGTGCTGCCCTGCCTCGTTGGTCTGTTCGAACAGCGGCAGCCACAGCGCCCGCATGAGCGGGGCGAGGTCGTGTCCGCGCCCGGCCGCATCCGCCTCCTGGAGAAGCTTGTGCCTCCTGGCGTCGATTTGCGGCAGGCGATGCCGGTAGATGGCCTCGATCAGGTCTTCCTTGCTGCCGAAATGATAGGAAATGACATTGTTGTTCGAAGACCCGATGGCAGCCGCGATCTGGCGCGTGGAAACACCTTCCACTCCAGCCTCGGCGAACATCGTTTCCGCCGCCTCGATCAGCGCCGCCCGGGTCGCTTCCCGCCGTGGATCGTGCCGTTTCCGCTGCGCCACACCCATGGATTCGCCGCCTTTGCAAAAGTTCGCCGCGCGGCTTCCCGGCCGCGCAGGAATTATATAAGGCAACCGCCTTATTTTTGTAAAGCGGGAATTATGGGGCTAGGGAACCAGCACTGCCGCGCCCTCGATTTCTCCCTCGCGCAAGCGGCGCAGGGCCTCGTTCGCGTCCGCAAGCGGGAAAGGCACGACATGGCTCTTCACTTTCCCGGCGATTTCGGGGGTCAGGAAGCTGGTGCCGTCCTCTCGCGTGAGATTGGCGACCGAGACGATCTCGCGCTCGCCCCACAGATCGGCATAGGGGAACGATGGAATGTCGCTCATGTGGATGCCGGCGCAGACCACGCGTCCACCCTTGCGCACCGCCTTGAGCGCGGCCGGCACCAGCGCACCGACCGGCGCGAACAGGATCGCCGCGTCGAGTTCCTCCGGCGGCAATTCCTCGGAGCTGCCCGCCCAGTGGCATCCCAGGCTCAGCGCAAAATCGCGACCCGCCGCATCGTCAGCGCGGGTGAAGGCATAGACTTCGCGCCCCTGATCGATCGCCAGCTGCGCGAGGATATGGGCAGCCGCGCCAAAGCCGTAGAGCCCCAGGCGACGGCCTGGCCCCGCCATGCGATAGGCGCGCCAGCCGATCAGTCCGGCGCACAGCAGCGGCGCGGCCTCGGTGTCGCTGAGGCCTTCGGGCAGAGGGAAGCAGAACCGCGCATCGGCCACGGCGTGGGTCGCATAACCGCCGTCCCTTGTCGCACCGGTGAACTCCGGGTGATCGCACAGGTTCTCCCGCCCCTCCCTGCAATACTCGCAAGTCCCGCAAGCCTTGCCGAGCCAGGGAATGCCGACGCGCTGGCCCGGCGCAAACCCGCTGACGCCCTCGCCCAGCGCAATCACCCTTCCGACGATTTCGTGTCCGGGCACGACCGGATAGTTGGCGGGTATCTCCCCGTCGACCACATGCAGGTCGGTGCGGCACACGCCGCAGGCGAGCACTTCAACCAGCAGCTCGCCCCGGCCGGACACGGGAACATCGCGCCGTTCCTCGCGCACACTACCGTCAGGGCCGTCGCACACCATGGCAATCATCTGGCCGGTCACAGTTCAATCTCCGGATCTAGAATCGCCTCAACCAATACTGCATCGGCTTGGGACTTTCATTCGCCTCGCCATGCTCCTTCCAAGCCAGCTCGGTCACGAACCCCTCGACCGGTGCATAGCCGCGCTTCTTCCAGAAGCCGTCGAGAGGGACATAGCCGGCGGGCCGGTCGGGATGATCGTCGGGGCGGACCACTGCCGCGAAAGTCGCTGCCTTCGCGCCGCATTTCCGCGCCTGCGCCTCGCGGTGATCGAAGAAGGCGTGACCGATCCCCTGCCCGCGATATTCGGACAAAAGCACGCTTTCGCCGAAGTAGAAAAGGCTTGAAGTATCGATTCCATGATCTTCGAAAGGTTGGCGAAACTCCTGCTTCTGCGCTCCCATCGGCGAAGCCGTCGCCGCACCGACGATCCGCGCTCCGTCGCTGGCCGCGACCAGCACCGAATCCGGCGCCTCGATGAATTCCCTGAGATACTCCACCTCGTAACCGGGATCGCCGTCGTAGAGATAGGGCCATTCGGCGAAGACCGTCATCCGCAGCCGCGCGAGATCATCGATGGCGGCAAGGATTTCGCTTCCTGTCAGCGCTCTGATGGTAACGGACACGAATAAGCCCTCACAGCAGATACATGGTCAGCCAGTTGGCGACGACGGCGGGCCGTTCCTGGCCTTCTATCTCGATAGTGACGCCCATATCCTCGCGGAACCGGCCCGGAGACACTTCTTCCAGCTTGTCGATGCTGAATACCGCCCTGATCCTGCTGCCGGACCGCACCGGATTGATGAAACGGATGCGCTCGAAGCCGTAGTTCAGCCCCACACGCAATCCGGGCATGGTGGGCCTCGGCGTCTCCGACCGCAACGGTGCAAGCAGCGAAAGCAGCAGGAAACCATGAGCGATCGTGCCGCCGAACTCGGTCTGCGCCGCCTTTTCCGGATCGACATGCAGGAACATCCAGTCGCGCGTCGTATCCGCGAACTTGTCGATCAGCTCCTGGTCGACCAGGAGCCAGTCGGAAACATAGCTCTTGCCAACTTCCTCGCGAATGAATTCAGCGACTTGCCCGTCCATTGGTGCGTACTCTTCGATTGCGCCCACTCTCCCCGATCCATAGGCGGCGCGGCACGCGCAGGCCAGTTGGCTTTTGCCTGCCATTGGCCTATAAGCGAGCCCGCGCCCCGGCCGTGCAGTCGCAAGACGCGACCTGCTTCTGCCGGGGCTTGCCATTCTTGTCTCAAGGATTTCCCATGTCCCGTCGCCGCCAGATCTATGAAGGCAAGGCCAAGATCCTTTACGAAGGCCCCGAGCCCGGCACGCTGATCCAGTATTTCAAAGACGATGCCACCGCGTTCAACGCGCAGAAAAAGGGCACGATTCAGGGCAAGGGCGTGATCAACAACCGCATCAGCGAATATGTGTTCACGCGTCTCAACCATATCGGCGTGCCGAACCATTTCATCCGTCGGCTCAACATGCGCGAGCAGCTGGTGCGACAGGTGGAAATCGTGCCTATCGAAGTCGTGGTCCGCAATGTCGCGGCGGGTTCGCTGTCGAAGCGGCTGGGCCTGCCCGAAGGTGAGCCCCTGCCCCACACGCTGCTCGAATACTACTACAAGGACGACGCGCTGGGCGATCCGCTGATCGCCGAGGAGCACATCGCCTGTTTCGGCTGGGCCTCGAACGAGGAAATGCAGGACATGTCGGCGATGGCGATCCGGGTGAACGACTTCCTGTCCGGAATGTTCGCCGCCATCAACATCCGCCTCGTCGATTTCAAGCTCGAGTTCGGGCGCATCTGGGACGGCGATTACAGCCGCGTGATCCTTGCCGACGAAATCAGCCCCGACGGCTGCCGGCTGTGGGACATGACGACCGGCGAGAAGCTCGACAAGGACCGCTTCCGCCGCGACCTCGGCGGGGAATCGGAAGCCTATCAGGAAGTCGCGCGCCGCCTTGGCCTGCTGCAGGACGATGCCGGGCCCAGCGAAGTGTTCGACCTGTCGAAGCACAGGAAACTGCGGGGCAAGTAAGACACCTGCCTTTTCGTCGCCCCGGCGCAGGCAGGGGCCAGGATAACGTTCCGTTCAGACGCATCGATGCATCGAAGAGGTTGGCTTGGATGGTCCCCTGCCTGCACAGGGGTTACGGGGATAAGATGCAGCGCCTGAAATATTCCGTTTGTTTCCTTTTCTCCGTTCTTTTTCTCACCGCCTGCGCGCCGCAGGCCCAGCAGATCGCGTCCGCCCCGGCCGCGGTCCAGCGCGAAAAGCCGGTCTGGGCCTTCGAGGCCAGCGACATACCGGTCGATCCCGGTTTCCGCTTCGGCCTGCTCGACAACGGTATGCGCTATATCGTCCGCCACAACGAAACACCCGCCGGCACTGCCATCGTTCGTCTTGAAATCGCGGCCGGCTCGCTCGACGAGGCCGACGACGAGCGCGGTTTCGCCCATTTCGTCGAGCATATGGCGTTCAACGGCAGCAGGCACGTTCCCGAAGGAGAGATGGTGCGGCTGCTGGAACGCAACGGCCTCGCCTTCGGGGCGGACACCAATGCGTCGACCGGATTCGACCGCACGACCTACAAGCTCGACCTGCCGCGCAACGATCCCGCGCTGCTCGATACCGCGCTGATGCTGATGCGCGAAACCGCCAGCGAGCTGACATTCGCTCCCGAAGCGGTAGAGCGCGAGCGCGGCGTGGTGCTGTCGGAAATGCGCGACCGCAACGACTACCGGATGCGCGATGCGCTTGCCGATAACAAGTTCCTGCACCCCGACGCGCTTTATCCCGAACGGTTTCCGATCGGCACCGAGGAAACCGTGACGGCAGCCAATGCGGAGAAGCTGAAGGCGTTCTGGGCACGCGAATACGTGCCTGCGCATGCGACGCTGATCCTGATCGGCGACTTCGATCCCGACATGGCCGAAGCCGCGATCCACGAGAAATTTGCCGACTGGAGTGCCGCACCCGCCGACCCCCAACCCGATGCCGGTCCCATCGATTTCGGCGCCGGCGGGAGAACCATGGTCTACACCGATCCGGCGCAGGCCAACCGGCTCACAGCCACGCGCCACGGTCCATGGCTCGACGAGCCCGACAGCATCGCCCAGCGCCAGGAAAACCTGTTGCGCCAGATCGGCTACGCCATCGTCAACCGGCGCTTCGAACGGCTCTCCCGCCAGACGAAGCCGCCCTTTCGCGGCGCTGGTTTCGGAACGGGCGACATTTTCGAATCCGGCCGATCGACCCGGATGATCGTCGACATGATCGACCGTCACTGGCGACGCGGCGTGGCCGCCGCGGTGGCCGAGTACCGCCGGGCCCTGAAATTCGGCTTCACCGAGGCGGAAGTGGCCGAACAGGTGGCCAGAATCCGCACGCAGGTCGAAGACAATGCCGGATCGGCCGACACACGCAGCCATCGGGCATTGGCCCACGCGGCGTTCGACCTGCTGCGCGACGGCACGGTGCCTTCCCATCCGCGTACCGTGCTGGAGCGCTTCGAGGTCTTTGTTCCGGAAATCACGCCAGAGCGCGTGCTTGCCGCTTTGAAGCGCGAAGCGATACCACTCGACGACCCGCTGCTGCGCTATCGCGGGCGCAATCCGCCCGAGGGCGGCGAAAAGGCGATCCGCGCGGCCTGGAACAAGGCCATGCGGGCATCGCTTTCGCGCGGCAAGGCAGTGGATGAGGCAAGCTTCGCCTACACCGATTTCGGGCCCGAGGGCTCGGTTGAGAGCGATATCCACGAGCCCGACCTCGCCATTCGCGAAGTTCGTTTCGCCAACGGGGTTCGGCTCAATCTGAAGCACACCGAGCTCGAGAAGGACCGGGTGCTGGTCAAAGTCAGCATCGATGGCGGCGACCGGCTCAACACGGTCGACAATCCGCTGGCGACCGCCATGGTCCAGACCTTGCGCGCGGGCGGCCTTGGCGAACACAGCCGCGACGAGTTGCAGACGATCCTCGCCGGGAAGACAGTGGACGACAGCGTGAGGTCTGAAGACGAAGCCTTCGTCTGGACCGCCCGGACCACGCCGCGCGACCTCGAGCTGCAGCTGCAGCTCCTGGCCGCATACGTCACCGATCCCGGCTACCGGCCCGAAGGCGAGGTCGAGTACCGCCAGAACATCAACAATTTCTTCGCCCGACTGCGGGCGACGCCCTTCTCCGCCCTGAGCAACGCGCTCGGCGGCATCCTCTCGGATGGCGATCCACGCTTCACTCTCGCGGATGTCGAAGCTTACCGGAAGCTGACCTTCGCCCAGCTCGAAGAGGACATTTCCGAGCGGCTGGCTAACGGCACGGTGGAGATCGGTATCGTCGGCGATATCGACGAGCAGGCGGCAATAGCACTGGTGGCCGAAACCTTCGGGGCCCTGCCCCCGCGCGAAAGCGAATTCCAGACCTATGGAAATCAGCCGGCACGTCCGTTCACAGGCGATCGCAGCCGCCGGGTCATTCACCATACCGGAGCCGACGACCAGGCACTGCTGCGCCTGACATGGCCGACGCGCGACGACAGCGATCCGGTGGAGACCCTGAAGCTGGAACTGCTCGAACGGATCGTGCGGCTCCAGCTGACCGATACGCTGCGCGAAAATCTCGGCAAGACCTATTCGCCCGGGGCGGCAAGCTCTCCCTCGCGTTACTGGAAAGGCTACGGAACCTTCGGCATTGCCGCCTCGATCGACGTCTCCGAAGTACCTGCCACGCGGGCCGCGATCATCGAGACCATCGCGGGCCTGCGCAAGACGCCGGTGAACCAGGATCTATTGCTGCGCGCCCGGCAGCCGATGCTCGAAACGCTGGACCAGGCCCTCAAGTCCAATCGCGGCTGGCTGGCGCTCGTCGACCGCGCGCAGACCGAACCCGAGCGGATCGAGCGCTACCTGAAGGCAAAGGAGCGCCTGCTCGCGCTCACGGCCGCCGATGTCCAGGCAATGGCCAGTCGTTATCTCGACCCGGCCGAGGTACTGGAAGTGCTGGTGTTGCCGGAAGGTACCGGCGAGCCGGCTGCCAACACCAATTCCCCGACCATCATGATCCCCGAAACGGCGCAATAGCGTCTCCAACCACAGTCTCAGGTCGCCTTGCGGCCGGTCTTCTCTTCCCATTTGGCAAAGGCTGCGTCGGCGCCCTTCTGGCGTTCGCCCTCCAGCCGGTCGATCGCGTCGGTCAGGCCGTTGTAGGAATCCTGGCGATTGCGATTGGTCCCGGCGAAATGGGGCATGACGAAGCGGGCATAAAGCTCGTAGCTCTTCTTGGTCTCTTCCCAGTCGGCCCAGTTGTGCGACTGGAACAGCAT
>JAGREL010000018.1 GCA_020446575.1 Novosphingobium sp.
AGACCTGGCTGAGCGCGATCGAACGGATTCCCGCCAGCGCTCCTTCGAACGCGGCGGAAACGGTGCCCGAATAGGTCACGTCGTCGCCAAGATTGGCGCCCCGGTTGACGCCCGACAGGATCAGGTCCGGTGGCGCGGGCAGCAGTTTCTTGAGCGCCATGGTCACTGCATCGGTCGGCGTGCCGGATACGGAGAAGCGCCTTGGCGCGTGCTCGTGCAGCCGGACCGGCCGGGTCAGCGTCAGCGAATGGCCGGCGCCCGATTGCTCCTCGCTCGGAGCGCAAATCCAGATGTCATCGGAAAGGCGCGCGGCGATCTTTTCAAGAACGTAGAGGCCGGGAGCGCCGATGCCGTCGTCATTGGTGAGCAGGATGCGCATTGGAAGAAGGGGACTTTCGAGCAGGTTTCGGTTGACGAAGTTGACAGTGTGTCAACCGGGAATTTTATCCATAAGATGCGGAAATATATGGGCTTTCTGGTGAATTTCGGTGGTTGACACTTTGTCGGTTCAAAAAAATCTGGTCCGTCACCGGCTGACTGACGTCCTCAGTGTGCCACCACCGCCGTGAGTAGGGAACACCTGTCGCGGGAAAGTGCCCAGTTGGCAGACCCGTCTTCCCGAACCTGCTTCAGGGTCCATCGCCGGCTCAACCCGCCGGAGCCAGCTTTGTGATCCCGCCCATATAGGGGTGCAGCGCTTCGGGCACGTCCACCGAGCCGTCCGCCTGCTGGAAGTTCTCGAGAATCGCTACCAGCGTTCGCCCGACCGCAAGGCCCGACCCGTTGAGCGTGTGGACAAATTCGGTGCCCTTCTGTCCCTCGGGCCGGAAGCGCGCGCTCATCCGCCGCGCCTGATAGTCGCCGCAGTTGGAAATGCTGGAGATCTCTCGATAGGCGCCTTGGCCCGGCAGCCAGACTTCAAGGTCGAAGGTCTTCCGCGCAGTCGCGCCCATGTCTCCCGCGCACAGCAGCATCTTGCGATAGGGAAGCTCCAGCGCCTGCAAGATCGATTCCGCTGCTTCGGTCATCCGCTGGTGCTCGGCAGGCGAATCCTCGGGGCGGCAGACCGTGACCAGTTCCACCTTGTCGAACTGGTGCTGGCGGATGAAGCCGCGCGTGTCCTTGCCTGCCGCGCCGGCTTCGGAGCGGAAGCAAGGGGTCAGCGCCGTCATGCGGATCGGGAGCTGGCCTTCGTCGAGAATCGTTTCGCGCACGGCATTGGTGAGGCTGACTTCTGCCGTGGGGATCAGCCAGCGTCCGTCTGTCGTCTGGAACAGGTCCTCGGCGAATTTGGGAAGCTGGCCGGTGCCGAACACGGCCTCGTCGCGCACCAGCAGCGGCGGGGCGCATTCCATGTAGCCGTTTTCGCCGGTTTGGCGATCGAGCATGAACTGAGAGATAGCGCGGTTGAGCCGGGCCATCTGGCCTTTCAGAAACGCAAAGCGCGCGCCCGAGATCGCTGCCGCCGTCTCGAAATCGAGCCCGAGCGGGGGGCCGAGATCGGCGTGCTCCCTGGGTTCGAAGGTGAATTCGCGGCGTGTGCCCCAAGTCGAGATTTCGACATTGGCGCTCTCGTCCTCGCCGTCGGGAACCTCATCCAGCGGGAGGTTGGGAAGGCGGGAAAGCTCGTCTTGAAGCTTTGCGCCCAGTTCGCGTTCCTGCCCTTCCAGTTCGGGCAGCGTCTGCTTGAGTTCGGCGACTTCGGCTTTGAGCGCTTCGGCGGTCTCGGTGTCGCCTTGGCCCATTGCCTTGCCGATCGCCTTGGACGCCTCGTTGCGGCGATTCTGCGCTTCCTGCATTCGCGTGGCGACGGCGCGGCGCTCGGTATCGAGCGCCAGGATAGAGGCCGAAGCAGGGGCCACTCCGCGGCGGGCGAGGGCGGCGTCGAAGCTTTCCGGGTCGTCGCGGATCAGGCGAATGTCATGCATGCGCGGCGCTATGCCGCGTCACCGTTACCCGCGCAAGGCCGGGCTGTTGCGTTACGAGTTCCGGCAGGTCTGGATGCCGAGCAGGCTGTAGACCGGGCAGGTGCTGAACAGTCCCGTCACCAGCGGAATCACGCCGATCCAGCCCCAGGGCGTCTTCGGCCCGACGAACACGAGCGCGATCAGGACTATTCCCAACACGATCCGCAGGATGCGATCGACGCTGCCGACATTGGTCTTGAACATGGCCTTCCTCCTTCAGCCTGGCCGTGGATGGCGCATTCGCGCGCACGTTGCATTGATGCCCGTCAAACGCGCGAATGCGCCTGGCGGACCTACACTTTGCGCTGGAATGTGGCTATGCCGTTGCATTATATGCGCCGAGCGCGCGAACGAGGGAAGGGATTGCCATGAATGTGTCAGTCGAGGCCGAAGCGACGGTGCGAGCGCCGATCAATTTCGCGGCGGACCGGGCCGACGGCGGGATCTGGAGCAATCTCAACCGCTCGCTGATCACGCAGAAGCTGGAAGCGCATGACGTCGAATTCCGCAATGCGCGCCGCCTGGCGTCGCCTTCCTCACTCGACCGGGAAGGCTTCGAACTTCACCGCTTGCCGGTCGGCGAATTCGCCTGGACCGATCCGGACTGGCTGGCTTCGGTCTACATCCCGCCTCACATGGAGCTGTTGCGGCAACTGACCGGCGCGCCGCACATCGCCCCGTTCCACAACGGCGTAGTGCTGATCCGCGATTGCGGCGATGCCGAAAAACCGGCAGCCGCCGAATTCGTCCATTTCGACCAGACGCGGCAATCGGCCGTGCCGTTCGTCGAGGGAGCCGCTGACGAGGCCGTCCGCGAGCGCTATCCCCGCGCGAAGATCTTCAATATCTGGCGAGTGCTCACCCCGCCGCCGCAGGACATGCCGCTTGCGCTGTGCGACCAGCGCACGGTGGACGAGGCGGACGGCGTGGTGGGGCGCACGGTCGAGCCCAATTTCCCGGATGGCGTCCCCTATCTCAGCTCGGTCTACAATCCGCGCCAGCAATGGTATTATTTCCCGGACGTCACGCCCGACGACGTCATCTTCTTCAAGAATTACGACAGCGATCCCGATGCGCCGCTCGGCTGCCTGCACGGCGCCTTCCGCTATCCGCAGGTGCTACCCGGGGCCGTCCCGCGGGCCAGCGCCGAGCTGAGGCTGATCGCATTCTTCAAGGAGTGATGCTTCGCTGCAGGCGGAACAGATCGCTCATCCCGGCCAATGGTGGGCGCGGCAAGGATTGA
>JAGREL010000199.1 GCA_020446575.1 Novosphingobium sp.
ATGCCGCCGATGCAGTGCTTGTCGACGACCAGCGGCGAATCCCATTTGAGCCGGCTGCCGACATCGACCATCGCCCGGGTCATCGCCAGCGTTTCCGGCGTGCTCATGAACCCGGCGCAGGCGACCAGGAACGCTCCGATCTCCATTGGGGAATAGAGGTGCCGGGAAATGTCCCTGATTATCGAGGATATCTCGCTGTCGCCCAGCGTATCGCCGTCGATCTTGCGCCGGACGTATTCCAGGCTGGCCGGCGGGCGGGCCTGCGCGATCTCCACTTCCTCGCCTTCTTCCTGGCCAAGCCGGCGGTATGCCTGCTCGCCCAGTCCGATTTCGCCCGGCTGGAGAATGTCGCCGTCGTCGACCAGCGCCAGCGTCGCAAGGATTTCGCCGCAGCGGCCGGTGATCCGGATCTTCTTGAGCGCCTGGAACTGCTCGGGCGAATAGCCATTGCCTTCGCGCAGCAGGAAAGCGGTGTTTTCCGGATGCGTATCTATCGGGATGCGCCGGATCTTCGGCATAGGTTCAGCAATCCTCCGTCTCGCGCCGCTTGTTTAGGAGCACTTCAGCCGGACTGAAACAGTTTCGGCATTGATGTCCGTCACGAAACCTTCCGTTTCAGCGCGTCAGCGTGCGGCGGAACATGCGCTTGGAGAGCGTCAGCAGGACGATCAGCGCCACCGCCAGAATTGCAACGGCTTCGAGCCCGGCGAATTTGAGAACCGCGAAATGCAGTAATCCGGCGACTGTGGGCGACAGGAACACCAGGCCGAAAATCAGCGCGACCAGTCCGAGAATGACGATCAATGCCAGATTGTGCCCCTTGCGGTGATCGATCGCGGCGGTGCTGAAGGAACGGTTGGCGAAGATCAGCGCCACCACCGCGACGATCAGCCCGGCGAAGCAGGTCGTCCGCACGACTTCTTCTCCCATGCCCGACAGGTTGGCCCAGGTTGCGAGGGCAAGCAGCAGCGCCAGTGCCAGTCCCCCTTGCAGTGCCGACCAGCCAAGCAGGCCTTTGGAAACCAGCGGGCTGTCTGGCGCGCGCGGCGGACGGCGCATGATGTCTTCCTCTTCCGGCTCGGCCTCGAACGACAGGGAGCAGATCGGATCGATGACCATTTCCAGCAGCGCGATATGCACCGGGCCGAGGATGATCGGCCAGCCCGTGAGCAGGGGTGCCAGCGCCAGCCCGCCGATCGGCAGGTGCACGGCGAAAATAAAGCCGGTCGCCTTGCGGATATTGTCGTAGATGCGCCGGCCGAGGCGCACGGCGGAAACGATCGCGCCGAAATCGTCGTCGAGCAGCACGATCGAGGATGCCTCGCGCGCGACGTCGGTGCCGCGCTGGCCCATCGCAATGCCGATATGCGCGGCCTTGAGCGAAGGGGAATCGTTCACGCCGTCCCCGGTCATGGCAACCACTTCGCCCGCGGCCTTGAGCGCGCGGACGATGCGCAGCTTCTGGTCGGGCATGACGCGGGCGAAAATCGCGATATCGCCGATGCGGCTTGCCAGTTCGCTGTCGTCGAGGCGCGCGATCTCTTCGCCGCTCATCACCCCGCCGCCGTCGATCCCGGCCTGTTCGGCGATGGCGCTGGCGGTCGCCGGATAATCGCCGGTGATCATCGTCACCCTGATGCCGGCTTCGCGGAGCTGGCGCACGGCATCGGGCACGGTCTCGCGGATGGGATCGGCAAGGCCGACGAAGCCGCGAAAGGCGAAGTCGAAATGGCGCTGCGATGCGGGAAGCTCGCCATTGTCCCAGCACGCTTCGGCCACGCCGAGTACGCGCAGGCCGCTGGCCGCCATCTCCGCGGTGGCCTGTTCCAGCCGCTCGCGTTGCTCCGCGTTCAGTCCGCACAGCTCTGCAATGGCTTCGGGCGCGCCCTTGGCGGCGATTACGTGCCTGCCTGCGCCGTCCTTGCTCCAGACGTTGGACATGGCGAGCAGCTCCGAAGACAGGGCATACTGGCGCTGCAGGGCCCAGCCGCCGTTCTGCAGATCGCGCAGCTCGGCCTGCGGATGGCGCTCGGCCAGGTCGTGGAAGGCCTGCTCCATCGGATCGAACGGGTCTTCCAGGCAGGCAAGGATGCCGAGCCCCGCGAGACCGGCGAAGGGTTCGGGAAACGAACTCTGCCCTTCCTCGGGCCGGAAGGCTTCTCCGTCCGGACCGCGCAGTTCGGCGATTTCCATGCGGTTCTGGGTGAGCGTTCCGGTCTTGTCGGTACATAGCACTGTCGCGGCACCCAGCGTCTCGATCGCCGTCCCGCGCCGGGCGAGCACGCGGATTCGCGACATGCGGAAAGCGCCCATCGTCATGAACAGGGTGAGGACGACGGGCAGTTCCTCGGGCAGCATCGACATGGTGAGAGCGATGCCCGAGAGCAGGGCTTCCAGCCATCCGCCTCGCAGGAGGCCGTAGAGCAGCACGGCAAGCGCACTCACGCCCAGGCCGAAGGCGGCGAACCAGCGGACCAGTGTGCGGGTCTGCAGCAGGAGACGCGGAGTTTCGGTCTCCAGCGTGGCGAGCGATTGGCCGATCTGCCCCATCTGGGTGTGTGGCCCGGTCGCCGCGACGCGCAGCAGGCCTGTGCCGCGCACGGTCAGCGTGCCGGACCAGGCATAGGGCAAATCGTCTCCGCCGGGCACGGGAGGCTGCGTCGGCGCTTCGCCTTCAAGGCGCTTTTTCGAGACCGACACCGATTCGCCGGTGAGAATGGCTTCGTCCGCCTGCAGGCCGTCTGCCTGCAAGACCCAGCCGTCCGCCGCGATCCGGCTGCCTTCGCTGACGGCCATGAGATCGCCGCGCACCAGCTCGCGCGAAGGGATTTGCCGCCGTTCGCCGTCGCGGATGACGGTTGCATGCGGCATCGACAGGTCCCGCAATGCGTCGATCGCCCGTTCGGTCCGGGTTTCCTGGACGATGGCGATGACGATGGTCAGGCCTGCGAAGGCGACGAGGATCAGCGCATCGTGCATCTCGCCCAGCAGCAGATAGATCACGCCTGCCGCGAGCAGCAGCAGCAGCATCGGTTCGCGCAGCACATCGACGACGATGGCGAGTATCGAGCGCCGCCCGCCGCCCGGCAGCTCATTGGGGCCTTCGGTTTCGAGGAGCGCAGCCGCTTCGGCCTGCGAGAGCCCTTTGGGCGAGGTGTAGGGCAATCGATCCGTCATACGGCAAGACTATTCTGTGCGGTGTCGGTTGCACTTTCAAGGCATCGGCGTTGCCTTTGCTGACGATATCGGACAGCGATTGCATTGCGGCATCGCAATGTCCGATAGGCCGCCTTGCCCGGTTTCGGCTCGACGACAGGAGAACACATTCGTGGCCAATCCCCGTATCGGCGATCCCGCGCTGCGCTCGAAGGTAATGAGCGCCGAGGATGCGGCCGCACTGATCGCGCCGGGTTCGACCGTGGGCATGAGTGGTTTTACCGGTGCGGGCTATCCCAAGGCGGTGCCGCCGGCGCTCGCCGACCGGATAGAGGCGGCCCACGCCGCCGGCGATCCCTTCACCATCAAGGTGTGGACCGGGGCTTCGACCGGGCCGGAACTCGACGGCGCGCTGGCCCGCGCGAAAGGCATCGAATTCCGTCTGCCCTACAATTCCGATCCCGTTGCCCGTGAGCTGATCAATAGCGGGGAAATGGAATATTTCGACATTCACCTCAGCGAAGTCGCGCCCATGGCCTGCGAAGGGTTTTTCGGTCCGCTCGACACCGCGCTGATAGAAGTCACCGCCATCCGTGAGGACGGCGCGCTGGTGCCGTCTTCCTCGGTCGGCAACAACCAGACATGGCTTGATCTGGCGGATCAGGTGATCGTCGAGGTCAACGCCTGGCAGAACCGGGGCCTGGAGGGCATGCACGACATCTATTGCTGCAATGTCCTGCCGCCTCACCGCCAGCCGATCCCGATCGTCAAGGCAGACGACCGGATCGGCTCCACCACCTTTCATTGCGATCCCGCCAAGATCGTTGCCGTCGTGGAGACCGACGCGCCGGACCGCAACGCGGAATTCAAGAAGCCCGACGACAAGGCCCATGCTATTGCCGGGCACCTGCTCGATTTCCTCGGCAACGAAGTGAAACAGGGGCGGCTGCCCGCCTCGCTGCTGCCGATCCAGTCGGGCGTCGGCAATATCGCCAACGCCGTGCTGACCGGCCTTATCGACTCTTCCTTCGAGAACATGACTGCGTTCACCGAAGTGCTGCAGGACGGCATGCTCGATCTGATCGACAGCGGAAAGCTGCGCGTCGCCTCGTCCACCGCCGTCTCGTTGAGCCCTTCCTATGCCCACCGGATCAATGACGACATCGAGCGCTATCGCGACAGGATCATCCTGCGCCCCGAGCAGATCAGCAACCATCCCGAGCTTATCCGGCGGTTGGGCTGCATCGCCATGAACGGCATGATCGAGGCGGACATTTACGGCAACGTCAATTCCACCCACATCATGGGCTCGCGCATGCAGAACGGCATCGGCGGCTCGGGCGATTTCGCGCGCAACGCCTGGATCTCCATCTTCATGAGCCCCTCGACGGCCAAGGGCGGCGCGATTTCCACCATTGTCCCGCAAGTCAGCCACGTCGACCACATCGACCAGGACGTGCAGGTGATCGTCACCGAGCAGGGCCTTGCCGACCTGCGCGGCCATTCGCCTCGCCAGCGGGCGCGGCTGATCATCGAGCGCTGCGCCCACCCCGATTTCCGGCCCGCGCTGGAAGACTATTTCGAGCGCGCGCTGCACTCGTCCTACGGCAAGCACTCGCCCTCGCTGCTCAGCGAGGCGCTGAGCTGGCACCAGCGCTTTGTCGAGACCGGGACGATGAAAACATAGCGCAATATCGCTTCAGACGTCCGTCCATGGCGCGCTACGCCCCGCACGCCTGCTCCGGATCGGCGATATCGCCCACCCGGCCGTCGCGGCCGTAGATGTCGGAGTAGAGAGTCAGCTTGCCGCCATTGTCGGTGCCGGCGGTGAAATAGGCGATGTAGACAGGCAGGCTCGCCGGCAGATCGACGGTTGTCGTCTTCCTCGTCGCGACGATCGCATCGACTTCCTCGCGGGTTTTTACGCCTTCCAGCAGCGTGGTGGCGAAGCCGAGCGCATCGCCGACCCTGATGCAGCCGTGGCTGAACGCGCGGTCGTCACGCTCGAACAACTGCTTGGCCGGCGTGTCGTGCATGTAGA
>JAGREL010000200.1 GCA_020446575.1 Novosphingobium sp.
AGGAAATTGTCGCGCAGGAAAGCCGCCATGGTATCGGCGATCCGGTCCTTGTTGACCGGGATGATCGCGGTGTGCGGTATCGGCAGGCCGAGCGGGCGGCGGAACAGCGCCGTCACCGCGAACCAGTCAGCCAGCCCGCCGACCATCGCCGCTTCTGTGAAGGCGATGGCGAAGCCCCAGGCAGGATGCGGCCCTTCGAAACGACGCAGCAGAAGGAAAGCGACGGCCATGACCAGCAGCAGGCCCGTAGCGATCAGGCGCATGCGGAGCGCCTTGTCCGCCGGCATCGTCAATTGGCTGCGCCGGGCTGGCGGCAATGAAGCAAACTCCGCTTACTCGGCCGGGAAGGGCCCATCGGCATCGTCGTCGTGGCGGCGGCGACGTTCGGCAACGGCATGCTCGGGCTCGAAAGTCAGCAGCGAGCGCCGCAACTTCGGGCCGATGCGCTTTTCAAGCCCGTCGGCAAGGCTGAACGCGGCGGGAACGATCAGCAGCGTCAGCAGCGTGGAGACCAGCAGGCCGCCGATCACCACCGTTCCCATCGGCGCGCGCCAGGCACCGTCGCCCGAGAGCGACAGCGCCGTGGGCACCATGCCCGCCGTCATCGCCACGGTTGTCATCACGATCGGCTGAGCGCGCTTGTGCCCGGCTTCGACAATCGCATCGAACTTGCTTCTTCCCTGCGCCATTTCCTCGATTGCGAAATCTATCAGCAGTATCGAGTTCTTGCCGACGATGCCCAGCAGCATGAGGATGCCGATAAACACCGGCATCGACAGCGCCTGACCGGTGAAGAACAGCGCCAGGATTCCGCCGAGCGGCGCAAGGAACAGCGATCCCATGTTCACCAGCGGCGAAATGATCCGATGATAGAGCAGGACCAGCACGGCGAAGACCAGGAGAATGCCCGAAGGCACGGCAACGGAGAGGTTGTCCAGCATCTCCTGCTGCCACTCGTCCTGTCCGAACGGCTTGTTGCTGACTCCGGTGGGCAGGTTCCGCATGACGGGCAGCTGATCGATCGCTTCGGTCGCCTCGCTCTTGACAATGCCTGGCGCGAGGTCCGCGCCGACAAAGATGCGTGTTTCCTGATTGTACCGCTGGATGCTGGTCGGACCGGATCCCAGCGTGATTTCGGCAACGCGCGAAAGCGGTACGGAGCCGCCGTCCGAAGTCGGCACGGGAAGATTGGCGATATTGTCGAGATTATTGCGTGCTGCTTCCGGCAGGCGGACGCGAATTGGCACCTGACGATCGGTGAGCGAGAACTTGGCGGCGTTCTGGTCGATTTCGCCGATGGTGGCGATGCGGATCGCCTCGCTCAGTGCCGCAGTGGTAACGCCAAGTTGGGACGCGAGATCCAGGCGCGGCTTGATGATGATCTCCGGCCGGCGCATGTCGGCACTGATCCGCGGCGCGACGATCTGCTTCAGGCCCTTCATCTCTTCGACCAGCCGGGCTGCGGTCTCTTCCAGCAGTTTCGAATCGGAGCCGGTGAGCATCACCGAAATCGGCCGCCCCGTGCCGCTGCCCCGGCCACTGTCCGGGTCCTGAAAGGCCACACGCGCGTCGGGTATTTCCTGCAGCACCGGCGTGAGTTCATTCTCGATCTGCTTGCTGGTCTTCTCGCGATCCTCCTTGAGAGTGATCATCAGGAAACCGCCGCCTTCGAATACGCGCTGGAAGACCCCCGCGGTTTCGGGCCGGGACATGGCGATTTCGCGAACACGGTCGGAAACCGCTTCGGTCTGTTTGAGAGTGGTGCCGGGAACCATCTCGATCCGGACGCTGGTGAAGTCATTGTCCTGGGTCGGGAAGAATTCCATCGGCATGGTCGAGGCGACCAGGCCTGTAACAAGAAGGGAAACCACGCCGACGCCCATCATCCGGACCCGATGGTCGCGCAGCCGCGCGCGCAACCGCTCCCAGATGGATAGCCTGCCGTCTGCCCGGAGATGCTCGGCGCGATAGGCTTCGGCTTGCGATGTATCCAGCGACCAATGCAGAACCTGCAGATAGCGGTCCATCCACTTGCCGCTGGCATGTTCGGCTTCGCCGTGGGCCTTGAGGAAATACGCCGCCACCATCGGCGAGATCGTGCGCGCTACCGCAAGGCTCATCAGCACCGCGACCACCACGGTCAGGCCGAATGCGCGGAAGATCTCCCCCGAAACGCCCGGCATCAGACCGACCGGCAGGAACACCGCGACAATCGAGAAAGTCGTGGCGACAACCGCCAGACCGATTTCGTCGGCTGCATCGATCGCCGCCTGATAGGCCGTCTTGCCCATGCGCATGTGACGCACGATGTTCTCGATCTCGACGATCGCGTCATCGACAAGCACGCCCGCGACCAGGCTGAGCGCAAGCAGCGACTGCGTATTGAGCGTGAAGCCCAGCAGGTCCATGAACCAGAAAGTCGGTATGGCCGAAAGAGGGATGGCGATCGCCGCAATCACCGTGGCACGCCAGTCGCGCAGGAAGAAGA
Source organism: Novosphingobium sp. (assembly GCA_020446575.1). Classification (GTDB taxonomy): domain Bacteria; phylum Pseudomonadota; class Alphaproteobacteria; order Sphingomonadales; family Sphingomonadaceae; genus Novosphingobium. Next base: position 2,489 of record JAGREL010000200.1, read on the forward strand.
AGACGACGATAACGGCAAGGATCGCGCCTTCGACCATGGCCGCCATGGAGCTTTCGTACTGCGCCTTGGTGTATCGGACGATCGTGAAGTTCTGTTTGAACTTTACGCCGGAATACTCCTTTTCCATTTCGGCCATCGTCTCGACCGCCGAATCATAGACCGTGACGTCCGAAGCTCCCCGCGCGCGCGAGATTCCGAAGGTGACGACGGGTCTGCCGTCGGTCTTGGCGATCGAAGTGATTTCCCCGAAGGCGTCGGTGACCCGGGCAATGTCGGCAAGCTTGATCGTGCGGCCTGCCCCGAGCGGAATATCCGTCTGCGACAGCTCATATGCATTCTCGGCGCCGCCCAGCACCCGGACCGACTGGCGTGAGCCGCCGATCTCCGCCTTGCCGCCGGCCGCGTCGACATTGAGCTGCCGCAACACGCGATTGACCTGCCCGGCAGTGACGCCCAGCGCCTGCATGCGCGCTGGATCGAGCGTCACGAGGATTTCGCGATCGACACCGCCGAAGCGCTTCACTTCCGCCATGCCCTCGATGGAAAGCAGCCGCTTCGCAACCGTATCGTCGATGAACCAGGATACCTGCTCCATCGTCATGTCGTCGGCAATCACCGAGAAATAGGCGATCGGGTCCGACGAAGTGCTGGCCTTGAAGATCTGCGGCTCGAGGATGCCGTCCGGCAGTTCTCCGCGAATCTGGTCGACCGCGTTCTTGACCTCGCTGACCGCGCCGTTGATGTCCTCACCGAGTTCGAATTCGACGAAAGTCTGGCTGGAGCCTTCCTTGGCGGTCGAGCTGATTGTCGACACGCCGCTGATCGATCGGACCGCCGCTTCCACCCGCTGCGTAATCTGGGTCTTGATCTCCGATGGCGCAGCACCGGGCTGACTGACGTTGATAATCACCATCGGAAATTCGATGTCGGGCATCTGCTGGATATCCATCCGCATGAAGCTGACGATGCCGGCGATAACCAGCCCGATAAAGAAAACGATGGGAACGACCGGATTGCGGATCGACCACGCCGAGATGTTGCGGAAATTCATCGCCGCACTCCGGCCTCAGGACTCTTTTGCCGGTTTTGGTCTTACCGTTTCGCCATCCGAAAGGAAGGCGCCGGCGCGCGTCACGATCCGCTCATTGCCCGAGAGCCCCTCGGACACGACAATGCCGTCGGCAGTGATCCAGCCCGTCTTGACCTCGCGCCGCCTCGCCTTGTTATCCTTGTCGACGACATACACGTAGCTGCCCTTCGCATCGGAAAGAATCGCGGATTCGGGCAAGCGCGGCGCAACGATAGTGCCGGCGGAAATATCGGCACTCGCAAAACCTCCCGGCCTCAGCTCGGGCGCATAGGAAAGCGCGATGCGCGCTTCGCCCTGGCGCGTCTGGGGATCAATCACCGGCGAGACCTGCCAAACCTGCCCGGTGAAGGACTTGCCCGAACCGACTGGCGTGACTTTCGCGCGCACTCCCGTCGAAATCTTGGCAAGCTCATCTTCGCCGAGCTTGGCGAGCAGTTCCATCTCGCCGCCCTTGGCAATACGAAACAGGACACCGCTGGAGGAGGTCGCCACCTGCCCCGGCTCGACATTGCGTTCCAGCACCAACCCCGCCGAAGGAGCTACGATGTTGAGCCGCCGCGTCCGCGCCTGCATTTCTCCCAGCTGCGCGCGCGCGACACGAACGCGGGCGGCAGCGGCATCGCGCGTGGCCGTGAGGCGATCGACATCGGCCTTCGAGATGAAACCCCGATCGACGAGCTTCAGGGCACGTTCCAGATTGGCTTGGGCGAGGCGCTCATCGGCCTCGGCCACCGAGATTTGGGCGGCCAGACTGGCTTGCTGCTGCGTCTGTACCGATCGGTCTATCACGGCGAGTATCTGGCCTGCCTTGACCCACTCGCCGGGCTCCACAAGCACTCTTTGAACCTGCCCGCCTTCGCCGACGGAGCCAACCGGAAGCTCGCGGCGCGCGGCAAGAGTGCCGGTGGCATTCACTACAGCGGCAACATTCGCCTTGCCGGGCACGGTGACCGTAACGGCCGGGGCCTGGTTCGCCGCGCTGGCATCAAGCGTGCCGGAGTTGCTGAAACGCAGGAAAAACCACAGACCAACCAGGATGAGTGTGGCAACAGCCACGACGATCCAGATGCGCCGGCGGGAAAGGCGATCTTCCTCGTCGTTGCCGTCAAGCGGATTGAAGGGTGCAGAATCTCCCTCATCGCCTGCCGTATCGATTTTGGCGTCGTAGTTCATCGCGGTCACCGCTGTGGCCTTGGCGATCCGCACTGCAAGGCTGGTCCGGATCGTCAGAAACGACACATGGGCAGGCCCCTGAGGCGGGAACTGCCCTGTGCCGAAAAGAATTTCGCCTCTCGAATAGACGTGCGGCGATCAAGTGGCAATGCGAAGCTGCGCCACCGCGACAATCCGCGACATTTGCGAACATATGCGGAACGTCGGGGATGTCTCGTGAATTCCGGGCTCGTCAGCCGACGGACGGCCTCAGCGTACGCGGCCGCGCTGAATCAGATTGACGATGCCAAGTAGTATCACCGCACCGACAAAGGCGATAATCAGGCCAGTGATCGAGAATTGCTTGACCGAACCCGCAATTCCGAACTGGTTTGCGACAAGATTGCCGACAACCGAACCGACACAGCCGACAACGATATTCCAGAAAATGCCCATTGAGGCATCGCGGTTCATCACCATGCTGGCGAGCCAACCCGCAACACCACCCACGATCAACGCAATGATCCAGCCCATCACTTTCTCCTGTTCTTGCTGTTGGCCGGGAACACAGGTTCCGGCGCAAGGAGGAGGCTTACAGCAACGGGAGGCGAATGTCCCGCTTCTATACGAGATGTTGGATTGGAGACAGCGTTCTGAAAATCAGTATTTCTGCTGGCGCTCGTAAAGATCCCGGTAGTGCTGGATGCGAGTCACGCGCAGGCCCTGCATGCCCGAACGGTCAACCGCCCGCTGCCAGGACGCAAATTCCTCGAGCGTCAGCTGATAGCGTTCGCACACTTCGTCGATCGTAAGCAGTCCGCCGTTAACGGCAGCCACAACTTCCGCTTTGCGCCGGACGACCCAGCGCGTGGTGTTCGGCGGCGGAAGCGAGTCAAGCGTCAGCGGCTCACCAAGTGGGCCAATGACCTGCGCAGGACGGATCTTTTGATTCTCGATCATCTTTACCCTCGACCGCCGGTTCTGCTCTCGCCGGCGACGGAACTGTTCATGTCCCCGCTTGGCTTGCCATTGCCTAAAGCAGTTGGGTTAACGGCAGCTAAGACATGGCCGTAGCCGGCCAGCAGCCGCGCGGAACCGCGATCGAAACTGCTCCCGTCGATAGCTCTGTTCTCAGACGCTGCGGCTTCCAGCGCGCGACGCGCAGCGCGAACCGCGAACAGGCGGGCGCGCAAGCCATGCCAATCCAGGCGGCCCGGCGCCGCGTCTTGCCCGTGCTGGGAAAAGTCAAACCCGATATCCATAGTGGGCTCTATAAGCGAGCCATGGTCAAAGCGAGGTAAAGGCGGGCTTTACCTCGCGTTGACCATGGTTAATCGCATGCCCGCGCCATCGGCACTGCCGATGCCATGGCCGCCGAACGTGGAAAGCCCTGTTTTCTCCCGAGCGCGGCCCCTATATGGCCGGTTCATGCCCACTATCGCGCCCCTTTCCGGTCTTAACGCCGCAGAGCTGTTCCAGCTCGCACCGCCGATTTCCGCGCGCCGAATCGTGGTTGCCATGTCCGGTGGAGTCGACAGTTCCACCGTCGCGGCGCTGGCCGCAAGCAGCGGGGCCGAAGTGATCGGCGTCACTTTGCAGCTTTACGACTACGGTGCGGCAACGGGTCGCAAGGGGGCCTGCTGCGCGGGGGACGATATCCGCGACGCCCGCGCAGTCGCCGACAGGCTTGGCATCGCCCACTATGTCTTTGACCACGAAACGCGCTTCCGCGAAGAGGTCGTCGAACGCTTCGCCGACGAATATCTGGCCGGGCGGACGCCGATACCCTGCATCCGTTGCAACATGGGACCAAAGTTCACGGATTTGCTTTCCATGGCGCGCGAATTGGGCGCCGATTGCCTGGCGACGGGCCACTATGTTCGCCGGATCCCCGGCGCGGCCGGCCCCGAACTTCATCGTGCGATGGACCCGGCCCGCGACCAGAGCTATTTCCT
>JAGREL010000201.1 GCA_020446575.1 Novosphingobium sp.
GTCGCCGGCGAAAGCGCCCGCGGAATCATGGCCTTGACCATGGACGGGCTTGCAATCGGCAACGGCATCCTCACCGTGGAAAACGAAGCGCAAGCGATCGTTCGCGCTGACCCGAAACAGAAGGACAAAGGCGGAGAGGCCGCCAAGGCGGCCATAGCCCTGCTGGGGTTGAAGGAAAAATTCGGTGGCTGATGCTCACCCGTCGATCGGCGGCATTCCCCTCGCTTTCGGCGGCAACGTCTTCGGCTGGACCATAGACCGGGATCAGAGCTTCGTGGTGCTCGATGCGCTTTACGAAGCCGGCGTGCGGACGATCGATTCGGCCGAGGGCTATTCGGCCTGGGTTCCCGGAAACAAGGGCGGCGAATCCGAAACCATCCTCGGCGAATGGATGGAAAGCCGCGGCGTGCGCAAGGACATGCTGATCGGCACCAAGACCGGGATGGGCGGCCCTCCCGGTGCGCTCAAGCCCGAGAACGTGGCCAAGGCGCTCGAAGGATCGCTGGACCGGCTCCGGACCGACTATGTCGACCTCTACTATGCCCACCGCGACGACCTGACGACGCCGCTCGACGAGGTCGTTTCCGCCTATGACGAGGCATTCAGGTCGGGCAAGGCCCGCGAACTGGGTGCGTCGAACTACACCGCCGGGCGTCTGGCCGAGATCGTCGCGACCGCCGAACGCATGGGCGCCCAGCCCTACACGGTGATGCAGCCGAAATATAATCTGGTCTGGCGCCAGGAATTCGAAGGCCCGCTGCAGGACCTGTGCGTCGCCAAGGGGATCGCCGCCCTGCCCTATTATGGCCTGGCTTCGGGATTCCTGACCGGAAAATACCGCAAGGCCGCCGACTGGGAGGGGATCAGCCGCGCGCTCGCGCTGAGCGAGTTCGCCGACAACGGCGGCTGGGATATGCTGGCGGTGATGGACGAGATCTCTGCCGAGACAGGCGCTCCCCTCTCCCGGATCGCATTGGCCTGGCTGACGGCCCAGCCGGCGATCGCGGCGCCGCTGGCCAGCGCAACGACGCTGGAGCAGCTCGACGATCTGGTGCAGGCCGTGTCGCTGGAACTCACGCCGGAGCAGATTTCGCGGCTCGACAACGCCGGCCGCCCCTGAGCGGGAACCAATCGCAGTTCCATGCATTCAATCTTCGATGCATGGACCGCTCGAATGGTTTGGCGCGATCGGCACGATCGTTGCCGCGGGGCTGATTGCCTCCAATCTCGGCCGCCAGGTTACCGGCTGGGCCTTCGTTTTGTTCGTATTCGTCTCGCTCAGCTGGATTCTGGCCGGCTTGCTCACGGACAATCAGCCGATAGCGCTGCAAAATGTGGCGATGTTCTTCGTCAACGCCTGGGGCGTCTATCAGTACCTGCTCAATCCCCGGAAGAAGAAAGAAATAGAGATCGCCGAGGAATGCATGGTCGAGGCGAAGGAAGAGCTTGAAGCGACCGAAGGCTGAGCGGAGCACTTCCGCTTAACCGGGCCCGCTTCAGTCCGCGACCACCGCGAAATTGGCATTCATGTAGGCCTCGCAATCGGCCAGGACCGCATCGCCGAGTTCGGTCAGCTTCGCGCCGCCGCCACGCACGGCCTCGACGCTGTCCCAGAAGGCAAGAGCGCTGATCTGAAGCAGGTCTTCGACCACAGCCGCGTCATCGGCCGAAAGGCAGCCCGTGGCTTCATGCCGGCACAGCAGCGCGTCGAGAGCAAGCACTTCCCGGGCCGAGACAAAGGCAGCGTGGAAGATGCCGTCCATGGGGCGGAGATCGGCGCGAATCGGCGAGGCGCGACGATCGGACGGGTCGTCGGTAACCAGCGGCTGCTCACGGGCAATTCCGAACAGCAGATTATGGCCGGCCTCGTGCACGATCTGCCGGTAGCATTGCAGCCACTCGATCTGGGTCTCGGCATTGATGGTCAGCGCGCCCCACAGGGCGAACGACGAAGCGCCGCTGTAATTGATCAGGTTGGTCCCGTCCGGCCTGGACATGATGATGTCGCGAACGACCGTGACGATTTCGCCATGAAGCTCGGGCGATGCCTCGCGCAAATGCGCCACAGCAACCTCGATCGCATTGCACGACCGCGCAAACTCGGCCTCGCTCGCGCAAGTCATCGCCATCCGGTTGGCCGGTTCGATATCCCACCAGCGGCGCATCCGTTCGATCTCGACGGCACTGTAATGCTCGGTCGAGAAGTTGGTAATGCGGGGCGGCTCGGCCCGTGGCTCCAGGGTGTCCGCGGCGTTTAGCCGGCGCAGGAGATGGGCAGTCGCCGCCGCCTTGGCCTCGGCAAGAATTGCCCCTTCGGCGGGAGGTGTCAGGGCAAGGTCGAAATATGCCCCATAGTCGAGCAGATTGGTTGGCGCGGTATCGCCGGCATTACCATGCATTCCGGCAGCCACGGGCTCGCCGGCCGATTCCGCAAGCAGGTCCCGAACACTAGACCATAGGGCCTCGTCCATCGCCCGCCGGCAATCGCGCGCCCGGGCGATGGATGGTTCAAAATGATTCACGTTTACCGATCCCCGAAGCGGGGCCTTGCTCATGCCTGCCGGTCTGTTCAGACCCGCGCAGTGCGGCGCACGACGCGGCGCGTCTCCACCCCGTCCACGGCGCTTGGGCTACCCACCTTTGCAGCGATTTCAGGCGAAGGCATGCGCGCGGCCAGGCTGAACGGCGTCACGCCCTTGCCCACCTTTGCTACGATGTCCGGTGAAGGCATGCGCTGCGCCAGGCTAAGCGGCGTCTTGCTCTTGCCGACCTTGGAGAGGTTTTGCGCCTGGTCGGTCGAACCATAAGGCGTCAGTCGTGTCGTCATTGTATGGACCCCTTTGAAATCGCCTGGGCGACCGTGTATCCGGCGGCCAACCCCAAGCGGGCGATTGGAAATGAATCCGGCGACGCCAATGCATCGCCGGACACATGCTGGTTGCGCTGGTTCAGACCCGCGCGTTACGGCGCACGACGCGACGCGTCTCTGCTCCGATCACGTTGGAAATGCCCACCTTGGCTGCGACTTCGGCAGAAGGCATACGGGCAGCCAGACCCTCGGGCGTCTTGCTCTTGCCGACCTTGGCGACGAGGTCAGCCCGATCGGCAAGACCATAAGGCGCGAAGTCCGGGGTTGTCTTGGGACTGCCGACTTTGGAGACAACATCTGCAAAGTGCGAGGAGCCATATGGCATCAATTTGGAGGTCACCTTACCTAATCCCCTTGTTGAGAAACTGTAGAGATAGCCGAAAGACTAATAGAGATGTATCGAACTGACAACCCGCAGAAGCAGGGATTCCACTGATTGTGCCCGAAGACCGATATTACGGTTATCAATTCCGAAGCCGGCAGCCATGCGCGATTGTCGATCAGCAACTGGCGCTCGGGACGCTCGAGGATACCAGGAATATCGATTCCTGGCTGACGGACTATTTCCTGGTCGATATTTCGAACATTCCCAAAGAAGACAACCGGCAGGGAAACGGGCAGGATCGGCTTGCGCTCGCTGCCGCAAACCGCGCTCTGGTCTTGTACGGCGAACTCGTCAGGGCTTCCGGAATGCCGTCCTACGATCATGGGCGCGTACTTCGCGTTTCGGCGGCTGACGAAACGCAAGCCGGCTATCGGGCGACAATCGCGCTTCCGGTGATCGACACCCTGCCGCTTGATCTGTTCGCGCAGGTCTTCCGGGCCAGCACGCGGCTGGTGCTGCGGACGCTGAGCCAGGAACCCTCGCCCGAAGCTGCCCGTGACCTGTTTGCGCAACTCGACGAAGCGATCATCGCCCACGCAAAGAAATTCAGCCCCTTTTCATGGACCACCCTGCCGGTCTGCGAGCTGGCGCACCAGCAGAACCTGCCGTGGCGGCATATCGGACGCGGCGTGGTGAGACTGGGCTGGGGAGCGAAATCGCAGCTGCTCCATCACTCATCGATCGAGCGGGATTCGGCAGTGGGAGCGCAGCTGTGCGGCAGCAAATCTCACACAGTCCGCCTGCTGCGATCGGCAGGGTTTCCCGTGCCCGAACACAGACAGGTCGATTCTTTGGAAGGGGCTGTCGAAGCGGCCCGGGAGCTTGGCTGGCCGGTGGTCGTGAAGCCGGAACACGAGGCCCGCTCCGAAGGCGTAACGATCGACGTGGACTCCGAAGAAACGTTGCAGCCAGCCCTCCGCAAGGCGCAGGAGAATGGCAGCGCAGTCCTGATCGAGCGCCAGGTGCCCGGCATCTGCAACCGCATCACCGTGGCCGGCGACAGGGTTATCTACGTCATCAGGCGCTTGCCGAAAGGCGTGAGGGGCAATGGCCGCAGCACGGTCAGCGAACTGGTTGAAAAAGCCAATGCCGGCCTGGGCACAGTCCCGCCGTGGAAGCGGCTCAAGGAATTTCCCCTGGACGATCTGGCACTGGAAAGCCTGGCGAAGCAGGGGCTCACCCCGCAATCCGTCCCGGCCGAGGACCAGTGGGTGAACTTGCGGCCGCTTTCCAACGACGATTGGGGCGGCTCGATCGAGGATCTGACCGACCATATCCACCCGGACAATGCCAGGCTGGCGATCGATGCCGTGCGGATGTTCGGCCTGAAGATCGCCGGGGTCGATCTCATGACGACCGACATATCCAGGCCATGGCATGAAAACGGCGCGGTAATCCTCGAACTCAACTTCATGCCGCAAATCAGGATTCAGAAACGCGAGGAACATGCCGCCCGGCTTATGCCTGCGTTGATGGGTGGAGATGGGCGCATTCCGGTGCATCTCGTTACTGGTCAGGGCGACCTGCCCGGCGAAGCGAGGAGGCTCAGATCGCAGCTGGAAAGCCAGGGCCGCAAGTGCCACCTCACCAGTTCCGATCGCAGTGAGGACGCGGCCGGGCGGGAAATCGTCATGACCGCATCGGGCCTGTTCGAGCGCAGTCTCGCCCTGATCATGCGAAGGGACGTGCATGAGCTGATCCTGGTCGGCGCCCTGCCCGAGGTGTTGAACCGCGGGCTTGCAGTGGACCGCCTGGAAAACGCGCTCGTCGTCGATGACGACCCGGAACGCGGCGAACGCGCGGCGCGGGAGATCGCTTCCCGCTTCCCGGTGCGATCCTGCCGCAGGCTGTCGCCCGAGATCGTGCCCATCTCCTGACGCAGGCGAAGACACGGGATGATCCAGACAACCGAAACGATACCGTCCGAGATCGCGGACCGCGACTGGTTCCGCGAATTCGCCGCGCCGGACGACTGGGACAGCGGCGCGATGCCGAGCACGCTCGGCTATGGCAGGGACAGGCTTCTCGAAGTGGGGTTACGCAAGCCTCACGATCCCAGTTACATACTCCTGAGAACTTCCAACCTTACGTGAATGCGCCCGCATCGCATGGAGACGCGCACCTATGGACATTCAATCAAGCGAACCCGTTAGCCACAACCTGCTGAGCGTCGAGACCTATGAGCCGCTCATCGGCAGCGAGGCGGTCGAGCGGATCATGAGCAAGGCCGAACGGCTCAACGACCTCCATGTGATCAACGTCAATTCCACCTACTACGGCGGCGGCGTGGCCGAGATCCTGTCTTCGCTGACGCTGCTGATGAACAGCGCGGGTATCCGCACCGGCTGGCGGGTGCTGCAAGGACGGCCCGATTTCTTCAGCATCACCAAGAAGATGCACAACGCTCTGCAAGGGGGCGAGATCAATTTCAGCGACCTCAAGAAGGACATCTACGAGGAGGTGGTGTTCGAGAACGCCGCGCGGATGCATCTCGATCACGACCTCGTCATCGTCCACGATCCCCAGCCGCTGCCGCTGATCGACCATTTCCGCAAGAAGGCACCCTGGATCTGGCGCTGCCATGTCGACATGTCCCGGCCGGACCCGGAGTTGTGGTCCTATCTGTCCGGCTTCGTGGAACGCTATGACGCGGTCGTGCTCTCGCTGCCCGAATATGCGCAGAAGATCGACTCGCCCCAGCGCTTCATCATGCCCGCGATCAACCCCTTCTCGACCACCAACAAGGACCTGACCGAAGACGAGATCGAGGACCGGCTCGAACATTACGACATCCCCACCGACCTGCCGCTGGTGGTGCAGGTCTCCCGCTTCGACAAGTGGAAGGACCCGGCCGGCGTGATCGAGGCGTTCAAGATCGCCCGCAAGGAAGTGGACGCCACGCTGGTGATGGTCGGCAATGTCGCCACCGACGACCCGGAAGGACAGGAGATCTTCGAATCGCTGTGCGGCTGCCGCGAAGAGCGGATTATCGTGCTCTCGGTCCAGGATACCGCGCTCGTGAACGCCCTGCAGCGCCGCGCGGCGGTAGTGCTGCAGAAATCGACCCGGGAAGGCTTCGGCCTCACCGTGACCGAGGCGATGTGGAAAGGCGCGGTCGTCATCGGCGGCAATGTCGGGGGCATCAGGCACCAGATAGAGGACGGCGTGAACGGCTTCCTCGTGGACAGCGTCGAAGGCGCGGCCAGCCGGATCGTCGAGGCGCTGAACGACCACCAGTTGCGCAATGTCATGGGCCACCGGGCCCGCGAAACGGTCCGCTCGCGTTTCCTGATGACCCGGCTGATGGAAGACTGGCTCGATCTCATCGGATCGTTCGAGGCGCACTTCACTCTGTCCGGACGAGGCGGCACCAGCCACTAGGCCCGGTCAGATGAGCGAATTCCGGCAGGACCCCACGAACGGCCGCTGGGCCATCATCGCGCCCGAACGGGCCGAGCGGCCGCTCGAGCCGAATGGGAGTGCAGGTACGGCCGGTGTGCGCGCCGCTTTCGACCCGGACTGCCCGTTCTGTCCGGGAAACGAAGCGATGCTGCCGCCGATCGCCGAGCAAAGCGCTTGCGATGCACCACCCGGCTGGCGCAACCGCGTGGTGCCGAACAAATATCCGATTCTGTCGCTGGGCGGCGGACAGCCGGCGGATCCGCTTGCCCGGGGATACGGCCGCCACGAAGTGATCATCGAAACACCCAGACACGATGCCGACCTGCCGGATCTTGCGCCCGGGGACATGCACTCCCTGGTCGAGATGTGGCACCGCCGGTTCACGGCGGCGCTGGAGCTGCCCGGCATTCGCTCGGTGCAGCTGTTCCGCAATCACGGCAAGGGCGCAGGTGCATCGCAAGGTCATGCCCATTCGCAGATCGTCGCCCTGCCCCTTGTGCCGCCGGGCGTGGCATCGGCTCTGGCATGGGCTCGCGAGCATTATGGCGAGCGGCGCGAATGTGTCACCTGCGCGGAACTTGCCCGCGAACTGGATGCCTCGGTGCGCGTGGTCGAAGTGACCGACCGGTTCGCGCTGCTTGTGCCCTACGCGTCGTCAACGCCCTTCGAGCAATGGATCGTCCCCCGCCGCCATCGGCCGTGTTTCTCGCAAAGCGATGCGGAAGAACGCGCCGCCCTCGCTACGCTGCTGCAACGCGCGGCGCAGCGTCTGGCTTCAGCCGCTGGCCGTCCTGCCTATAACATCATCGTCGAGCCGGGAGCCTTGCCGGCGCAAGGCGAGCCGGCAGTGCACTGGACGATGCGGATCGTCCCCGATCTCACCACGCCCGGCGGATTCGAAATGATCTCCGGAATCGCAGTCAACCCACTGATCCCTGAGGAATGTGCCGAGCGTCTGCGCGATGCCGCTCAGCCCGACATGCGCTGACCTGCTCTAACGGCTGCCGTAATAGCGCACGCAATCCTCGACTTCCTGCGCCAGCACGCCGCGCTGGTAGCCAAGCTGTGCGGTTTCCGCCGCAGGCGGCTCGTAATCGGTCGAACCGAAGCTGAGATAGGACAGGGCAAAATCGGGGATGATCGGATGGCCGGTCCGCACGTCCAGGTCGCGCGGACGTCCGGCGGCCCTGAACCACATTTCGAAGAATTTCTTCCAGCTGAGGTTTACGTCGCCGACGAGGTAGGACTTGCCTGATTCCCCGCGCTCGAGCCCGCCGAGCATCGCCTCGGCAACCGAGCGGCAGCTCATGAAATTCGCACCGCCCGGCGGAGCGAATTCGGGGATGCCCTCAAGCCTGCCCTGCGCGTAGTGAGTCAGCGCCTCCCAGTGCGCCACGGGAAAGCCCGGCGTGTAACCGACGATCCAGGGCAGTGCGCAGCTGCAGACATTGAAGTCCGGCGAACTCAGCGCGCGGATCGCCTCGTCCGACAAGTGGCGGGAACGGACATAGGGAATCTTCTCGATGTTTTCGGGCGCGACGAAGGAATAGAAGCTGCCCATGTACACCGCGCGGCTGATTCCAGCGTCCCTCGCCTGCGCGAAGAAGCGGGGCAGCGCCTCGATATTGGCCTTCTCGAAGTATTCCGCCTCCGTCACCGAGCCATCCTGCGGAAACGTGCCCATATCGCTGCCGGCGGCAAAGACCAGCCAGTCGTAGCCGTCCAGCCGGCCGTCGCCGAAGTCTTCCTCGATATAATTACCGGCAACGAACGGCAGCTCGTTGAGCCGTGACGTGCCCTTGGGGCGCGAACGGGACATGATCGTTACGTCGTGCCCCCGATCCGCGAAATACAGCGCCGCATAGCCGCCCACAAAGCCGGTCCCGCCGACGATCAGTGTTTTCACGCTTCAGCCTCCCCCAGTGTTGCTCTCTCAGACCGGGTCCCATTCCAGCGGCAGGCAATCGAGCCCGATCGTGTTCGACGTATGGTAGGTGCAGGGCTTGTCCTGCGCGACGCGGATATGGTTCATCCGCCGCAGGAAGCTCTCCAGCATGATCTGCATTTCGCGCTTGGCGAGGTGGATCCCGATGCACACGTGCGAGCCGAGACCGAATGTGACGTGGCGCGGACGCCTGTCGATGTCGATGACATGCGGGTTCGGAAAAGCGCGCGGGTCGCGTCCGGCAAGATAGGTCGGCAGCAGTATGTGCTCGCCCTGCTTCATCGGCACGCCTTCAAACACGAGGTCCTCGGCGACGATCCGCGATGGCGCACTGACGCCGAAAGCCCGGGTGAATTCCTCGACCGCAGCCGGCAGGTCCTGAGGATTGCAGCGCAGCCGATCCTGCAAGGCGTGGTCGGTCGCCAGGTGCTTCATGATCCAGCCCATCGACGAGAAGACGGTATCGAGCCCGGCGATGAACAGCAGATAGACGGTTCCCATGATCTCGTCCTGGCTGAACGGCCGGTCCGCCATCTGCCCGGCCAGGATCGCTTCCATCAGCTCGGATGCCGGCTTGCCGGTCCGCTGCTGTTCCTCGACGAAATCCCGCAGATAGTCGTGGATGGCAATGCCGGCGCCGAGCTGCTCGGCAGCGCTCTTGCCGTGGATCGCGATTTCCTCCCACTCGAGGAACTGAAGCAGCATTTCCTGCGGCAGCCCCATCAGCGAGACCACCATCGCATTGGGGAAGATCGAGGCGAATTCGCTGACGAACTCGCACTCGCCCCGATCGATGAAGGAATCGACCAGCCTGTCGGTCAGCGCCTGCACCTCCGCCTGCCGCGCCCCGATCGCTTCCGGCGTGAAGAACGGACGCAGCACCTGGCGATAGTATTTGTGGAACGGGGCATCCGATTCGACCGGCAGCAGCATCCAGTCCGGGTTCATCACCGCTTCGGTCAGCGGTCCGCGCAGGCTGGAGAACTTCCTCGCATTGGCGAAACCTTCCTGAACCGTCTGGTGATGCGTGAAGATCCACGACGCCATGCCGTGAGAGGCATTGGTCGCCCAGATCACGCCGGGGCCGTCATGCAGCCGGCCACCGGCAAGATAGGGATCGTCGCCTTCGGCAAGGAATGCGGCGAAATCGTTGTCCCAGACGCATTCGGGCGGCACGTGATCGGGCACTTGCGCTGCCGTCAGCTGTGTTGCGGACATGCCCTTCTCCCGATCCTGTCTCTTCGGCGGTCAACGCGCAGGCGGGCACCGAGAGCATTCCCCCGCCCGCAAGGACACGCCGAAGCCGGACTCGCCCAATGCTTTGCAAGGCAAAGTTTTCAGCTTTTCGGATTGGATGCAAGCATCATGGCGTTTCGAAGCCGCGGCCGCGCTTGACGAGACAGCTAGGAAATTCGCTCCGGCGCGGCTAGATGTGCCAGCCATGCATGAACTTTCCGCATTCGACGCGGCTGCAGTCCTGATCGTACTTGCTGCCGCGCTCGGCTATCTCAATCACCGCCTGTTCAAGCTGCCGTCGACCGTGGGGCTGACGGTGATGGGTGCTGTCGCCTCGATGCTGGTGGTCGCGATCGACCGGCTGATGCCGCAAAGCGACCTGGCCGATCAGCTCTCCACTTTCCTGCGCGAGATCGATTTTCACACCACGCTGATGGAAGGCATGCTCTCCTTCCTGCTGTTCGCCGGCGCGCTGCACGTCGACTGGGCGCATATCCGCAAAGGGCGCTGGCCGATCCTGGTGTTCAGCACCATCGGCGTGATGATTTCCACCGTGCTGGTCGGCTTCGCCTTCCACGCCATTGCCGGCGCGCTTTCCATCGGCATCCCGCTGATCTGGTGCTTCGTGTTCGGCGCGCTGATCAGCCCGACCGACCCGGTCGCGGTGATGGGCGTGATGAAGCGCGCGGCCATGCCGCAGACGCTGCAGGCGACCGTCGCCGGCGAAAGCCTGTTCAACGATGGCGTCGGCGTGGTCGTGTTCTCGATCCTGCTGTCGATCGCGCTGGGCACCGAACCGTTCAGCCTGTCCCTTGCCGCCAGCCATTTCGTGCAGGAAGCCGGCGGCGGCGCGCTGCTCGGCCTCGTCACCGGGTGGATCGCCTTCCGGGCCATGCGCAGCATCGACGAATACAATATCGAAGTGCTGATCAGCCTCGCCGTGGTGATGGGCGGATACAGCCTGGCGCTTGCGCTGCACGTCAGCGGCCCCGTCGCCATGGCGGTCGCCGGGCTGATCATAGGCAATGCGGGCGTCGCCCATGCCATGAGCGACGAGACGCAGGACTATCTGATCAAGTTCTGGGCGCTGATCGACGAGATCCTCAA
The DNA here is from genome assembly GCA_020446575.1 of Novosphingobium sp. Taxonomy (GTDB): domain Bacteria; phylum Pseudomonadota; class Alphaproteobacteria; order Sphingomonadales; family Sphingomonadaceae; genus Novosphingobium. The sequence goes on from JAGREL010000201.1 coordinate 10,945, forward strand.
TGCCGTGCTGTTCCTGCTCATCGGGCTGGAAGTCATCGCGCTGGCGCTGGAAGGCCGTCTGGTCCTCGCCGGGCTTTGCGCCATTGTCGTGGTTCTGGCGGCACGAGCGATCTCGGTCGGCGTGCCGCTGTTCGCGATGAAGCGGATGATCGACATGGGCCCGCTGGCCTTCCCGACGCTGGTCTGGGGAGGCCTTCGCGGAGGCATATCGGTCGCGCTGGCCCTGTCGCTGCCCGACAGCCCGATCCGCACGACGATCCTCGCCGCCACCTATGCGGTGGTGCTGTTCGCCGTGATCGTCCAGGGCGGCAGCATCGGCCGGCTGATCCGGCGGATCAAGGCGGGGCAGCCCACGGATGTCGCAGGAGTGCCGGCATGAACAGCACGACATCGCCCGACGCGGCGCCACCCGCCGAACCCCAGCCGGCGGAAAACGGCGAGGAACGCCGTCGCCCCCACCCGATAAAGGTCTGGGCGAGATTCCTGCGCATCCGCATCGCCCGGGCCGTGCTGCTACCGGAACTCACCCGCTCCGAAGCCAAGACCCTGCGCCAGACCGTCCACAAGGATGGCGAGCTGACCAGCGGCTACGTGCTGATGTGCGCACTTTCGGCGGGCATCGCCACGCTCGGCCTGCTGCAGTCCTCGACCGCGGTCGTCATCGGCGCGATGCTGATCTCGCCGCTGATG
>JAGREL010000202.1 GCA_020446575.1 Novosphingobium sp.
TGGTGTTCATCACGCCGTGCAGGTTCACCTGGAGAATCCAGTCGACGTCGTCGTCGGACATTTCCATGAGCGGATCGAAGGATGTCGCCCCGGCGTTGGCGAACAGCAAGGTGACGGGACCCAGCTGTTCGTTCACCTGACGCTTCATCTCGGCAATGGAACCGCGCTCGCACACGTCGCAGGCAACCGCGATCGCCGTGCCGCCCGCTTCCCTTATCTGGGCTGCGACCTTTTCCGCGTTTTCCGGAATGATGTCGGCCACCGCGACCGAAGCGCCTTCGGCAGCGAGTGCCTTTGCCAGCCCCATGCCGATGCCGCTGCCGCCGCCGGTGACGACGGCCGTCTTGCCTCTGATCTCAGTCATGTTTGTCTCCCGAATCCGGCATTCGCTCACACACCAGAACCAGTGCGCAAGGCAATCTCTATTCGGCAGCCACTTCAGCCGGAGGCGTGCTTGCCTTGATATGCGGCATGACCTTGTCGGCAAACACCTTGGCCTGCTCGTAGACGAGTTCGTAGGGCATGCCGCCGAAGCTGAAGTTGCAGAGCATCTCGTAGTCGCCGACCATCGACTGGCGCAGCAGGTGGTGCTCGATCAGTTCCTCGGGCGTGCCGATCATGTTGCCGCCGATGTAGTCCTTGTAAGCCTTGTCGGGGCCACCCGCCGCCTTCGCCGCATCGCCCATATAGGCATAGGTCGAATAGGAGGGCAGTTCCTTGAAGTGCGGGCTCATGAACTCGTAGTGGTTGGCCACCGTCTGGAACATCGGACCGAAATAGCGGTCGGTGTAGTCGGTCACCCGGTTCTTGTCGTCGAAGCAGACCATGAAGTCGGAAATGATGAACGGCGGCGCGTCTTTCCCGTGCTTCTCCTTGAAGGTCTCGCGATAGGAGTTGATCTCGGGGATCGCCTTGCGCCAGTCGCCCTGGCTGAAGCGCAGCGTCTTGAGCCCATAGTTGGCTGCGACCTCGACCGAGCCCGGCGACATCGAGACCATCACCGTGCGGTCCTTGAAGCTCTTGAACGGGCGCGGCCTGATTTCGGTGCGCGGGACCTTGAACCACTTGGTATCGGCCTCGAAAATGCCGGTCTCGATCGCTTCCATGATCAGCCAGCAGGCCTCGTCGAAGATCTCGCGAGAATCCGCCAGCTCGACGCCGAAGGAGCGAAACTCACGGCGGGCAGCACCGCGCCCCATCCCCGCGATCAGCCGGCCGCCGCACAGGATATCGAGTTCGATGAACTGCTCGGCCACGCGCAACGGATTGTTCCAGGGAAGGATGACGGCGGCGGTGATGAGGTCGATCTTCGTGGTCTTCGCCGCGACGTAGGCCAGCATCTGGAACGGATCGGGGCAGGCGGCGTAATCGGTGAAGTGGTGTTCGACCGGGCCGACGAAATCGAAGCCCATCGCTTCCGCCTCCACCGCGAAGTTGGTCTCGCGCATGAAGGATTCCACATCGGGAATCCCGTGCATGTTCTGGTAGCCCAGATGTAATCCTACGCGCATAATCGATCCTTTCCTGGAAAACTGTTCTGTTTCTCGGTCCGCAACCTAGGCCGCGACCGCCGTGATTGGCTCCTCACCATTGAGCGTGCAGCGATGGAATTCGCGCACGCTTCCCTGTTCGAAAGGCATCGCGCGATGCATCGAGCCGGTGTTGTCCCACATGGCAAGATCACCCGGCTGCCATTTGTGGCGATAGGTGTATTTGTCCTGCGTCGCGTGAGCCATCAGGCGTTGCAGAAGGTCGTGGCTCTCCGCCGCATGCATGCCTTCGATATATGCGCCGGACGTGCTCAGGACGAGCGACTTGCGCCCGGACTTGTGGCGCCATACGAGCGGGTGCGACCGCTCCGGATAGGAACTCCACACCGCGAATTCCTCGGGCGAGCAGTTGCGCTTGGCCGGAAACAGAGCGGCCTGCATCGTGTGCACGACACGCAATTTGTCGAGCCTCGCCTTCTCTTCGTCCGGAAGGTCTTCATAGGCGGCGTAAGTGCTGGCGAACATCGTGTCACCGCCTTCCCTGGAGAGCCGGTAGGGCATGAACAGCGTCGCGAACGGAGGGATCTCCTCATACGTGCCGTCCATGTGCCAGAGATGGTTGCCGAAGAGGAACCGCGCGTAATCGGGGTTCACTTTCTCATCGAGGCTGACTTTCAACACGCCTTCCTCGCCCTCGTTCAAAGTGGCTCCGTCGGCCCCGCGCTTGGCGCCGCCGAGACGAAGGTCGCCAAGCGTACGAGCGACTGTCCGCAGCTCCTGATCGTCAAGATCCGCGCCGCGAACGACGAGTGCGCCGCGTTCGACGAGGAGTTCGCGAATGTCCTTGGCGTAATCGCCACTCAGCAGATCGGCCTTGTCGATCTTGAGTTCCGATCCGATCCGAGGCGTCAGTTCGACTGACTCGAGGGCGGTTTTGACTGTCATCTCCAGCATCGCTCCCTTTTGCGACCGGTCACTCTTGGACGAGCGACTCAGGCACCGCATGATTGTTGCCTATACCGTTTCAATCACAACCGTTCAAGCCGTTTCGAACAGCAGTTTTTGCAGTTGAACTGCTAAATTATTACCTCTATCGTTTCAAACATGACGAGAACGTGACCCCAACAAAGGCGAAATGCCCCATGGATGCGATTGAACAGCTCGAAAACGCGGCCAGCCCGGCAAAGAACGGCGCCCGACGACCCGGCCGACCGACGCTGAGCAACGAGGAACTGCTCGACACCGCTCTCGATCTGTTTCTCGAAAAGGGCTTCGAACGCACCAGCATCGAAGCGATTTGTTCCGCCGCCGGCATGGCCAAGCGCACGGTCTACGCCCGCTATGGCGATAAGACGTCCCTGTTCCAGGCCGCCATAAACCGGGCCATCGACGAATGGATCGTACCGGTGTCGCAGCTGCGGGCATCCGAGACCGACGATCTTGAGGAAACGCTGCTGCGGATCGGCCAGATTCTCCTCGCCAATATTCTGAGTCCGGCCGGACTGAGGCTGCTGCGGCTGACCAATGCCGTATCCGGAACCATGCCTGAGATCGCCGCCAACAACACGCAAATGGGAACCGTCCCGACGCTCACATACCTGGCCGACCTCTTCCGCCGCCGCCTCTTGCCCAAGAACGCACCGACGGCGGACGCGGACGAGGCCGCGCTGGCCTTCCTCCATCTTGTCGTCGGTGGCCCTGCCAATACCGCCGCATGGGGCGTCGTCCTGGACGAGGAAGCGGTTGGCCGCCACGCGCGTTATTGCGTGCACCTGTTCCTGCATGGGCTTGTGCCGCGGGAACCGCGCGGCGATGCCGATGAGCCCGAAATGGTCCAACTGCAGAATTTGCTGGCTGAAGCGACTGAGCAGCTCTCGCAAGCCCGCCACCGCCTGGAGCAGGCCCGGCAACTCGCGAAAGACTAGAATTCGGAAACGCGAGGGGACACGGTTGTCCGCCTACACGCCGCTCAATCCTTTACATGCGCCATCAGCGGATCGGCCATCAGCGAAGGCGAAAAGGGCTTCAGCCCGTTGAATTCACCGCGCTGAACGAGCTTGGGCCAATCGGGCTCTGCGATCATCGCGCGGCCGACCGCGATCAGGTCGAAATCGCCCCGGTCGAACCGGCGCATCAGCTCGTCGAGGCGGGCGACGTTCAGTTCCGCAGTCCTGCCCTGGCTAAGGCTGTCCAGGAAATCGGCATCGAGGCCGATCGAACCGATGGTGCAAGTCGGGACGCCCGTCACCTTCTTGACCCAGCCGGCAAGGTTGAGGTCGCTGCCGTCGTCGAAGGCCGGTTCCCAGAAGCGACGCTGCGAACAGTCGATCAGGTCGACTCCGGCTTCGACGACCGGCGCGAGCAGTTCGCCCAGTTCCTGCGGGGTGTCGGTCAGGCGGGCGTCGTAGTCGACCATTTTCCAGTTCGAGATGCGCAGGATAATCGGCATGCCCGGTTCGAGCTGTTCGCGGCAGGCCTGCACCACTTCGGCCGCGAACTGGCCGCGCGCACGCGGGCTGCCGCCATAGCGGTCGGTCCGGTGGTTGAGCGCCTTCCAGAAGAACTGGTCGATGATATAGCCATGCGCGCCGTGCAGCTCGATGCCGTCGAAGCCAAGCTCGACGGCCTTGGCGGTGCCGCGCGCATAGGCTTCGATCACCTCATCGATCTGCGCCTGCGTCATCGGCTCGGTGACCTGCTTGCCCGGCTCGATATAGCCCGAGGGGCTGACCTGGCCGAGTTCGGGACGGAAAGCGAGTTCGCCACCGACCAGCACGTCCGGCCCGCGATAGATCAGCCCGACATGCCAGAGTTCCGGCACCGTGATCCCGCCTTTTTCATGCACTCGCGTAGCGACATTGCGCCAGCCGTCGAACGCGTCCTCGCCGTGAAAGCGCCCCAGCAGCGGATTGTCGCCCGAAGAAGGATGGTCGATATAGACGCCTTCGGTAATCACCAGGCTGGCGCCGCCTTCGGCCCGGCGCGCGTAATATTGCGCGGCTTCCTCGCTCGGCACGCCGCCCTCGCAGACTTCCAGCCCCATCGGCGGAAAGACGATGCGATTGGGCAGAGTGAACCTTCCAAGCTGGAACGGGGTGAAAAGCCCGCTGAAATCAGTCATCGATGCGCTCCGATATTACTTCACGACCACTCGTGCCCGCCCGAGATTGCGGATGTGCGCGAAAGGCGTGTCCGTATCGCCGTCGCGCTGTGAATAGCCACGAAGCGTCGCGAAATAGGTGCCGGGTTCGGCAAAGCTATGGCTGGCACGAACCGTCACCGTTGTACCCGGCACGATGTCGGACAGCACCGGAAAATCGCCTTTGCCTTCGAAGTCCCATTCCGCCCCGATCACCTGGCCGGCGCCGGGCGGCACCTCGATTGTACCGGTAAACTCTACGCTTTGCCCGGCGGCAATTTCGATAAGGTCACCTCCTCCAACCGAAACCGTCACGACCGGCTGGATGCCCAGGCGGTGCTTTGCATCTGGCGGCATCACGATCTGGCCGTCCACCAGCCGATAGCTCGTCGTTGCTGGCGGTTCGATGCCCTTTTCGACCCATGCCGAAACGTCCCGCAGCGCCTGCTGGAGGATCGGCAGGTAAGTGGTCGTGCGCGTCTCGTCTTCCTGCACGAGGTCGAAACCGTGCAGCGCATGGTCGGTATACCAGAGCCGGAAGCGGTTGCCGGAATGGGCGCCAAGGTGCTGCTTCGCCATCTCGCGGTACCAATCCGCCTGCCAGGGAAGCGCCTCGCGATCCCAGAGGCTCTCGACGACAATCATCTTGCCGTCGAACTCACCGGTGGGGACCGAGCCGGAAGCATTGGCAGTGAATATCGGGCCCAGCAGCACAGGCCGTTGAGGATAGATCGGCTTGCCGTCGGGATCGCGGAACTGGTCCCAGACCTTGTACTCAGGGCCGGGCACCTGATGGCGGTGATAGGTCTGCGCAGCCAGGAAGTTGGAATTGTCGACCTGCACCTCGTCACCCGGTTTGAGCTTGGCAAGCACCGCCGCATCGGCAAGGCCTAGGATAATGGCATCGCCCTTGATCTCGCGCAGGCCAATGCGCTGGCCTTTCGCTTCCCCGGAAAGGACAACAAGATCACCGCCGAGGAAACCCACATCGGGCGGCGTTGCCACAAGCCGATAGGCGACCGGCCGGTTCGACCCGTCATTCACCAGAACCTGCCAGGCGGTATCGGCCTCGCCCCGGGCAGTTCCCGGGATCCGCATGATACCAAGGCCCGCCGCCTCGGCGGCATCGGCGTCAAACGCCGCCGCAATACTGGTCCGAAACTGCAGCCGGTCGCCGGCGAAGCTTTCGGGGTGATCGTGGCCGAGATAGCCGGGCTTGGTCCAGAAATCCTCGAAATAGCCGGGGTCGGCCAGAACCATGCCGGGATAGAGCACAGTGAAGGCATGGACGCCCATCGTGCGGTGGCCAAACCAGCTGCGCGGCTCGAAGCCCATGCCCGTCACTTCGCGCAGAGCGGCGGCCTCCTCCTTATTGAGGTCGGCGTAGGGATCACCGCTGCCGCCCGCATCCACGGCATCGACAATCCGGTCGAACTTGTCGCGCAGGATGCGCATGGCATGCATCCGGACCGTGAACATGTTGGGAATCGCCATGGCCGAGCCCATGACGAAGGGCACTGAGCCGTCCCAGACGCCCCTTGTGTTCTCGACCGCGCCGAGTGTCCGATACGCGCCGCCCGAGCCGCCATAGGCATAACCATAGGTGCGGTGCGGTCCGTAGATTTTTTGCGCCAGAACACGCGAATAGCGGGCAGCGGCAGCCTGGGCGCGATAGCCGGATATGGTCGGATCCCCGGTCGCGCCACGATGACCGACATAGGCGTTGCCCCCACCGTTGGTCTCAAGGAAATAGGCACCGCTGGCGATTGAGAAGGCGATTTTGTCTTCCTCGGGCGCAAAATCGCCCTGCGCCAGGTTTTCGCTGTCGGGCACCGGGGTGATGTACTGGAAGAAGCGCCCTTCGTATTGTTCCTTCGGCGGCAGATAGGCCGAAAAACGCGTGTCGGTGCCTTCGAATCCGCCATGGATGTAGCGATGGCGTACCGGCTCATCGCGCCATTCGTCGATATCCACATAGGGTTTGCTGAAGAGCGGATCGACTGATGGATCGTCCACACCTGCTGCCGCGCCGGATTCCACTTCGGTTGCTTGTGCATTCATCGCCGGACTCCCCGCTGGCGGCAGCAGGAGCAGGCCTGCCAAAACGGTTCTCAACAGATTCATGGGCTCGACTCTCCCGGTGTTTCCAGCCGTGCCAGGTCTTCCGCCCGGTCTATGTCGAGATGGATAGCCGGATCCGCGATTTCTTCATAGGCGATGTCGGTCCGTTCCCTCAGCAGCTTGCCGGCTCCCTGATCTCCGTCGAGGCCGGCAATTTCGGGGAAGGCCTGAACCGAAAGCAATACCGGATGACCGACGCTTCCGCGATGACGGGGCAGGACGGCGAAGCTGTCGTCGAGGCGTTCGGCTAGTTTCCCGGCCACATGATGCGGCACAAGCGGCATGTCGCCCAGGAAGATGAACGCACCGTCCGCATCGCCGGCAGCGGCGATGCCCGCCTTGAGCGACGTCGAAAGCGCATCGCTGTTGACGCGCACCGGAGAGACTGGCGGCGGTCCGTCCCATTCGCCGATATCGAGGCCCGGCCGGCACACCACGATCACCCGTTCGACCGGCGCCGCACGCGCCGCGCGGATGGCGTGGCGGAGCAGGGGTTCGCCTCGGAACATGGCGGAAAGCTTGTCGCTGCCGAAGCGGGTGGAAGAACCCGCCGCCAGCACGACGCTGACAAGCTTCACGCCCGTTCCCGTGCCGGATTCAGCGCCTGCATTACCTCGGCAATGATCCCGGTCGCCACTTCCCATGGCGACTTGCCCAGCCCCGCGATACCGGGCGACAGGTGCAGCCGAGCCAGCTCTTCCTGGGTTGCGCCTGCCGCTTCGAGCGCGCCGAGACGGCCGGGCGCGCGCGACTTGGCGCCAATCATGCCGACATAGCCCGCGCCGTGCCGCAAGCCGTAAAGGCAACCGGCAAGATCGTGCTCGTCTTCATGCGTCGCGCCGACAAAGGCAGTCCAGCGATCCACGCCAAGGCGGGCGAGTGCATCCGCCGGCTCTTCGCGGAGATATTGCGACACTGGAAAGGGCGGCGGGGATTCGGGTCCGGCGGGGCGCACCAGAATGGTTTCGAACCGCGCCTCGGACGCGAGCCTGGCCAGCGCCAGCGCCCCCGGATCGCCGCCCGAAACGATGATGCGGCGCGGTGGGTCATAGCGGCGCCTGAGATGCAAGGGCGCTTCGCTAAAGGCGAGGAGCGGGCTATCGCCCGGCTCGACGGTCTGCATGATGCCATCGGTCGACCAGGTGCACTGCCTACGCTCTCTTGCGTATTCCAGAAGCTCGGCGGCGGCGGCATTGTCCGATGCGATACGCTCAACGAGAATGTAGAGGGCGCCACCACACCGCAGGCGGATATCGATCCATGGACTGCCCAGCCCGTAGTGCAGCCGCTGCGGCTGGCCGTCGGCAAGCACTTCGGCGGCATGGCGCGCGACGTCGCCTTCGATGCAGTCACCCGAAAAATAGCCACTCGCCTCCGGGCCGACGAACAGCATCTGCGCACCGGCCCCGCGCGGCGCACTGCCTTCCACCCGGTAGAGCGTGGCAAGCGCGGCGTTCCGGCCAGTAGCGAGCGCATCGGCCAGAGCCGGACGGACGTCATCGATCCAGCCGAAGATGGGCCAGTCCGCTTCCTCGATCAAAATGTCGGCTTGTTCGGTCACGCGACTGACTTCAGCTCTTGCAACTGGCGAGATAGTCGATGATCGCCTTCCGCTCGACGGCGTTGCTCACCCCGATCACCATGCGTGTGCCGGGAACCAGGGACGAAGGGCCTGCCAGAAACTCGTCGAGCTTGGCACGGGTCCAGGTAAATTTGGATTTGCGGAGCGCGGGCGAATATCCGAACTCGCCTGCTGCTGCCTGGCGGCCGACGATTCCGGCAAGATTGGGCCCCGCAGGATTGTTCCTGCCCGCTTCAACCGAGTGGCACCCAATACAACGCTGCCGATAAAGCGCGGAACCTTCCGCCGGCGCCATCGCTGCGGGAGCGGGTGACGCCGCGGTCAGCAACGGCACGAAGCTCGCCAAGGCGATGGCAGGAAGGAGAACGATAAGTTTCGGTTTCATGGCCGGTCTAGTCTGGTGCGTCGCGTGGTCGGCGAGCGGGCAGCTGCGATCTAACGTGCCTCATATAGTCGCAATCCGGGGATCAGCAATTCAATTAGCCGGTACTTTCGCGATTCCCAGCCTGCCGACGAGCGGCGAGATGATCAGCCGATCGAGAATGTCGGCTATCTCTTCCGGAGAATATTGTTCGTCCTGAGCCAGCCACCACGCAAGCAGGTCTATGGTTCCGCCCGTCCCGTAAACCACTCCCAGATCCTCCGGCAGCCAGCTTTCCGGCAAGTTCATATCGCGGGGAAGTTCGCGAGCCTGGCGGATGAATTCATCCCGGACAATCCCTGCTGCTCCACCCGTCAGCAGTGCCGACCACAGCTTGCGGTGCTCGTAGACGTGAGTGCACAGCGCGCGGGTCGATTCATGGCTGTTGGTGTCGTGCATTATCGGGACTGTCATGTCGAGCAGCCCGGCGATCTCCTCTGCCGCGACGTCGGCGAGCAGGGCTTCCTTGGTCTGGTAATGGCGGAAGAACGTCGCATAGCCGGTTCCCGCGCGACTGGTTATCTCACGGATCGTCAGTTGATCGAACGGCTTTTCGATAAGCAGCGCCAGTAGCGCTCCGGTGAGCGCCTTGCGCGAACGGATCTGGCGGGCATCGCTGGGCCCATCCTTTCCGAACCGGTTGGCTAGCAGTTCCATGACGGTGCCGTAACACCCGCTTGCCGCCCTGTCGATGCCACACCTTCGTCGAAATTTTCCGCTCGAAGACAGGCGCTCGGCCGGTAATCCAACACCATCGGGACTTGGCAGGTCTGCAGGGTTCCGCGCCCCGGGGCGCGGCAAGCTACGCTTCGCCGATGCGGTCGGCGAACAGGAGGCGGCCGCCGGAAAGATGCATCAGCGCCGCGTTGAAATCCTCGGGCGCCATGGCAAAACAGCCCTCGCTGCGTCCGATCTTGCCCCATTTTGAAATCATCGCCTCGTCGACATACCATGCCGGATGCATGACGATGGCACGCTCCAGCGCATGCGCATTGTCGGCATCGAGGCCTACGAGCCGGATCGAAGTTCCGTATTTGCCCTTGTACCATTCGCAGGTCAGATAAGCGCCGCGAGAGGTCGCCTCCGACCCGGGAACGTCCGAAAACAGCTTCAGCCAGCCGTCATGTTCGGGATCCGAGCCCTTGCCATGGGCAAGCAGGAACGAGCGCACCGTGCCATTTTCCAGATTCGCGAAATGCAGGCGGGGGTTCCACGAAGGCCGGGCGAAATCGGCTATTCCGACAATGTCGGTGCGCCACAGATGGGCTTCGAGCCGGCTCTTTTCACGCGCGGCCACATCCAGAACGCGGCGCTCATACGAAGAGAGCGTGCTTGCGACAGCGGGCGCAGCCGGCAAGGCAGCCGCCGCGCCCAGCGCCAGGCCACCGCTCAACATGTCCCTTCGGTTCATGCCCACAGACATAACTTTAAGAGAATAACAAATTGCCCAGCCGTCCGCCATATTGAATCGAAGGGCGTGGATTCGGGCGGGTTTCGGGCATCAAGTGTACCCGCTGGACAGTGGTTCTAGGCCAGGGCAAGAACTTGCGGTTTCGATGGCTCGTGGCGGGCAATCCAGTCCTCGACGACTGGCGCAATAAGGCTGCGCCATTTGCCGCCGTTGAAGATTCCGTAATGGCCGACATCCGGAGCCAGGAAATACCGCTTGCGGTCTTCGGACAGGCCGGTCGCAAAGTGCAGCGCCGCCTTGGTCTGGCCGATGCCGGAAATATCGTCGCGCTCACCTTCTACCGCCAGCAGCGCCGTATCCTTAATCGAACCCAGGTCGATCGCACGGCCGCGATGGACGAATTCGCCATTAGGCAACGAGTGGCGCTGGAAGACGTGTTCGACAGTCTGCAGATAGAATTCCGCAGTCATGTCGCAAACCGAGCGATATTCCTCGTAAAAAGCCTTGGTCGCGTTCGCGCTCTCGCCGTCGCCTTCAACGAGATGCTTGAACATCGCGTAGTGGCTTTCGAGATGGCTTCCGAAGTTCATCGACATGAAACCGGCAAGCTGCAGGAAGCCGGGATATACCTTGCGCCCTGCGCCGGGGTAGGCGAGCGGCACTCTCGCGATCACGGTGTGCTCGAACCATGCCAACGACCGCTGCATCGCGACATCGTTGACATTGGTCGGCGCCTCGCGCGTGTCGATCGGCCCGCCCATCATCGTCAGCGTCGCCGGTCGGCAGGAATGTCCGCCCTGCGCCATAACCGCGGTCGCCGCCAGGGATGGAACCGAAGGCTGGCAGACCGCGATCATATGCGTATTCGGCCCGATATGTTCGAGAAAGCCGATGATGTAGTCGATGTAGTCGTCGAGATCGAAATGTCCGGCTTCAAGCGGGACCATCTTCGCATCGGCCCAATCGGTGATGAAGACCTGCGCACGTTCCATCATCCTTGCAACGGTTCCGCGCAGCAGAGTGGCGTAGTGTCCGCTCATTGGCGCAACGATCAGGACGCGCGGCGCGTTGCCAGGCAGGCCGTCGTGAGTAAAACGCAGGAGATTGCCGAACGGACGGTGCTGAACGATCGCTTCCGTGACATTGTGGGTCTGTCCGTCGACACTTACCGTTTCGATATCGAAATCAGGCTTGCCACGCGGCGTTGCGGCATGGGCGAAGACATCTAGCGCCGAGGCAATGACCGGGCCCAGGCCGATCTGGCCAGCGGGAAAGATAGGATTTGATAGCAGTTCGGCGCCAACCGATGCCCATGCGGCGGCCCCACCGAGCATGGCGCGTTGCAATTCGTAGGCATTGTAGAGCATTTTTGTGGCTCCTGACCGAGGCACTCGGCGAATCTTCCAGTCCATATTGGCCCCTGACAATCGATTGTGCAATGCAGCAATTTCGATCAGGGGCACGGAATAACCGGCCAACAATTCTTCGGAAGTTGCGTGCTTCCCCTCAGGCCGCGCAGGTTGTAAGGGCGCGCAATGGACGCCGTCAGCACCACCGAAGAGGCCGGCATCGCGGACGAACAGGCCGAACCGGCGGCAAGGCCGGCCCGGAGCCTCGGTCCCTTGCGTATGATCTGGAAGGCGGCGAGCGCCTATCCCAGACAGATCATCATAGCCTTCCTCGCCCTGCTAACCACGTCGTCGGCGACGATTGCGATACCCGCGCGGTTCAAGGTCATCATCGACAAGGCGTTCGGAGCGAATGCCGATGTCCATACCATCGATGCATCCTTCCGCTACCTGCTGATGATCGTCATCGTGCTGGGCCTGGCGACGGCGGTTCGCTTCTATTTCGTCTCATGGCTCGGCGAACGCGTCGTCGCCGACGTGCGACTGCGCGTGCAGGAGAACCTGCTCAGGCTTTCGCCGAGCTTTTTCGAGGAAAACAGCCCCAAGGAAATTTCC
>JAGREL010000019.1 GCA_020446575.1 Novosphingobium sp.
TTTGGTTATTAACCCGTTAACCATGGCTTCGGTTTCTGCCGGACGAAGTCGGCGTCTCAGATAAGCCCCGCCAGCGGGCTGGAGGGATCGGCATATTTGCGCGTGGCCATGCGTCCGGCGAGATAGGCCTCGCGACCGGCCTCGACCGCAAGCTTCATCGCTCGGGCCATGCGGATCGGGTCCCTGGCTTCGGCGATGGCGGTATTCATCAGCACGCCATCGCAGCCGAGTTCCATGGCGACTGCCGCATCAGACGCGGTGCCGACCCCGGCGTCGACGAGCACGGGTATGCCCGCGCCTTCGACGATGAGGCGGATCGTCACCCGGTTCTGGATGCCGAGGCCCGAGCCGATCGGCGCACCCAGCGGCATCACTGCGACCGCGCCGGCGTCCTCCAGTTGCTTGGCCGCTATGGGATCATCGACGCAGTAGACCATCGGCAGGAAGCCTTCCCCGGCCAGGACCTCGGTGGCCTTCAGCGTCTCGCGCATGTCGGGATAAAGCGTGCGCGCCTCGCCCAGCACTTCCAGCTTGACGAGATCCCAGCCGCCGGCCTCGCGGGCAAGCCGTAGCGTGCGGATCGCTTCCTCGGCAGTGAAGCAGCCGGCGGTGTTGGGCAGGTAAGTGATCTTCTTCGGGTCGATGAAATCGGTAAGCATCGGCGCCTTGGGATCGGAAATGTTGACCCGGCGGACGGCGACAGTGACGATTTCCGCACCGCTCGCTTCCACAGCCGCCGCATTCTGAGCAAAGTCCTTGTACTTGCCGGTGCCGACGATCAGCCGCGAATGGAACGTGCGGCCAGCCACAGTCCATGCATCGTCATTGTTACCCCCACCGACGAAATGCACGATCTCCAGCACATCGCCATCTCCCAGCGCGGCTGCGGCGAGAGTTGAACGCGGAACGATGACCCCGTTTCGCTCGACCGCGACTTTCGCGGGATCCAGCTCGAGATTGCGGACAAGGTCGGCGATGCTCGCGCCGGTAGCAATGTGGCGCGGCTCGCCATTGACAGTGAGCGAGAGTTGAACGGACATGCCCCGCAGATAGCGTTCAGCGCGTGTGGCGCAAGTTCCGTATATGGGCAGTGGCCACCAGCGCCACGCCGGCGATGGTCAAGGCCGCTTCGGAAAAGCCGTGCCCCGAGGCTAGTCCGGCCGCCATCAGGGCAATCCCGCACGCACCGACCGCCAGCGGGCCGAGCCGGCCATGGCGCAACACGCCAAGGCCCAGCGTGACGATACCGACAAGGATAGCGAGCGCCAGTCCGACCTCGTGGATCTCCGGCGCGAGCAACAGCCCGCCGCCAAGCCCAAGCATGGAAACAAGCAGAACGCCAAGCACGCAGTGCACCGCGCACAGGCCCGAGAGCAGGATGCCTGCCCGGTCCAGCCGGTCGCGAATCGAGAGTATGGCGCTGCGCATCCCGGGCGAGATATGTGATGTTGTATCATTGCGCAAGGTGGCAAGGCTTTCCCCGCTTGCGATTTTTCGCACGGCGACGCAGGGAACGCAGCCATGAACCAATCGAACAATGCCGCTCCGAACAGGGCCTCCGGCAAGCCGGTAGCTCTGGCGCGCTGGTTGTTTGCCGTCGCCGTGCTGGTGGCGTGCATCGTCGTTGTCGGCGGCATCACCCGACTTACCGAATCGGGACTATCGATCACCGAGTGGAAACCGGTGACCGGCGCCTTGCCGCCGCTGTCCGAAGCCGACTGGCAGGCCGAGTTCGAAGCCTACAAGCAAATTCCCCAGTATCTCGAAGTGAACGGCCCGGCCGGCATGACGCTGGCGGACTACAAGTTCATCTATTTCTGGG
>JAGREL010000203.1 GCA_020446575.1 Novosphingobium sp.
CGATCTTCGCGGAATTTCCCCGCCTGCTGGCCAACAAGCCGCTTACCGCGCTGATCTGCGATACGCTCACTCTGATCGTCGTCTCCTCCGGCACGCTGGAAGTCCACGCCGTCGAGGAAGTGATGGACAATGCGATGAAGACGCATTTCCACGAAATGCACGAGCCGCAGCACGCGCTGTCAAACCTGGCCGACGCCCTGCCCGCGCTGGGCATCGTCGCCGCCGTTCTCGGCGTCGTGAAAACCATGGGCTCGATCGACGAGCCGCCTTCGGTTCTCGGCGGCATGATCGGCTCGGCGCTTGTCGGCACGTTCCTGGGCGTCTTGCTTGCCTACGGCATCGTCTCCCCCATGGCGGGCAGGCTCAAGCAGATACTCGAACAGGACGAGATGATCTTTCATGCCGTCAAGCAGGTGGTTATCGCCTCGCTGCATGGCTGGCCGCAGCCGCTTGTGGTCGAGACGGCACGCTCCGGCCTTGGCCATGCTTACCGGCCCGGCCTCTCCGAACTGCTCGACGCATTGAGAGGCCGCTAAGATGGCAGCCAAGAAGCAGCGCGGCAAAAACGAGCCACCGCCACCGATAATTGTCAAGAAGGTCACCGTCGTAGAGGGCGGCCATCACGGCGGCGCATGGAAAGTCGCCTATGCCGACTTCGTTACGGCAATGATGGCCTTCTTCCTGCTCCTGTGGCTGCTTGGTGCGACCACGGAGGATCAGCGCAAAGGCCTGGCCGACTATTTCACCCCGACGCTGGTCAAGATGAGGCAGCAAAGCGCCGGCTCCACCGGCCTGCTCGGCGGGTCCTCGCTAACCGACGCCGACAATTATCCCCACCGCGCCGGCCAGACCGGCACAAAGGCGATCACCATCCCGCGAGACTCATCCGGCGGCCCCAAGGAAGGCGGCAGCAAGATCAGGCGCATGGAGCATTTCAAGGAAAGACTGAGAGCAAAGCTCGAAACGACCGAGCTGTTGCGCCGGCTTGCCAGACAGGTCCGCATGATCGACACGACCGAGGGAATTCGTATCGATCTCGTCGACAATGCCGACTTTTCGATGTTCCGGCTCGGCACTACCGTATTGACGCCGGATGCCACCAACCTCCTCGATGCCATCGCCGAAGTGGTCGATGGCGAAGACAACGGATTGTTGATCCGCGGCCACACCGATGCCTTGCCGTGGCGCTCGGGAGCCGGCAACAACTGGTCGCTCTCGGCCGGACGCGCCGAAGCCACCCGTCAGGCGCTGATGCGCGACGGGATCGATGAAAAGCGCTTTCGGCGAATCGAAGGGGTCGCCGACCGCGAGCCGCTGATCGCCGACAACCCGCAGGACCCCAGGAACCGCCGCATCTCCATCGTGGTAATGAACTGAGCCCTCCGGGCTGACGCGACTGGCAGTCTGATTTTCAATCACGCGAGAAACGGACCGGCGGACCACGCCGGTCCGGGCGCCCTCGGCCGAGCGCACTCGTGGCGCGGCCGATTGCCGGGGTTCGAAATCGCCTGCGGCAGGCGCCAGGGTCTACATCATCGTTAAGGGCGGCGTGAACGCCATGACCCGAAGCCTTGCCGCCGAGTTCGGCCCTTCCGGGATCGCTTGCAACGCGGTTATGCGGGGGGGATTTCTCACCCAAGCCAACGAGAACCTGAAGACGCCCGAGATGCAACAGATGTTCAGGACCGGATGCCGCTCGGTCATGCGGAAGATCCGTCGTGCGTGATCGCTCGCCCCCGCTTTCCTCGCATCACCGACGGCGGCTACGTGACTGGCGTGTGCCTGGCTGTCGACGGAGGTGCTCTCGCCATCACATGACGGCATGAAAAAAACCCGGCGGTTCCGAAGAACCGCCGGGCGCAAGTATTTTAGGGGTATGCTTGGAAGTCTGTTCGCGCTTAGCGCAGCAGCGAAAGGACGTTCTGCGCCGACTGGTTGGCCTGCGAGAGCATCGCCGTCGAAGCCTGGCTCAGGATCTGGGCCTTGGCCAGCGCGGTCGTTTCGGTCGAATAGTCGGTGTCTTCGATGCGCGAACGCGCCTCGGAGAGGTTGGTGACGTTGTTGGTCAGGCTGTTCACCGCCGATTCCAGACGGCTCATGCCGGCACCCAGCGAAGCGCGGGTCGTGTTGACCGAGTCCAGCGCGGAATCGACATTGTCGATCGTCGTGCCGGCAAGCGTCGTGGACGACACATCGAGCGCGGTCGCGGTGATGTCGGTTCCGTCGATGCCGGAGATCGTCAGGTCGACCGTGTCGGCCGATTCCGATCCGGCCTGGATCGTGATGGTGACGTCCGTGCCCGAAGTCGTGCTGAACAGCGTCACGCCGTTGAAAGTGGTGTTGCTCAGAACGTCGCTGATCTGCTGCTGGAGCTGATCGACTTCGGTCTGGAGATTGGTGCGGTCGGTATCGCTGTAGGTGCCCGATTTCGACTGGACGGCCAGTTCGCGGATACGCTGCAGCATGTTGGTGACTTCACCCAGCGCGCCTTCGGCGGTCTGGGCAAGGCTGATGCCGTCGTTGGCGTTGCGGATCGCCTGGCCCATACCGCGAACCTGTGCGGTCATGGTGCTGGCAATCGCGAGGCCGGCCGCATCGTCCTTGGCGCTGTTGATGCGCTTGCCGGTCGAAAGGCGCTCCATCGCCACGCCCAGCATCTTGTCGGCCATCGTCGAGGCGTTCGAAGCCTTGAGCGCGCCGATATTGGTGTTGATAACTGCCATAACTAACTCCCGTGTGTAGTCCCTCAGAAGGAGGCTGACCGGGCTGAGCCGGCACCGCTTCCGGGAACTAGAGCGTCCATTCGCGGGAAAATTTAAGCCGGCTTGCGAAAGGCTTGGGATCAGGCCCGAGCGCCCCCGCACATGCAGACGCACGCGTATAAGTAAAAATACTGAGCCTTAAATTTCCGGTCCATTTGCCGTTTGCGCGCAAAACAGCATTACCAAGCATGGTTAACGCGGGGGTATGAAGATGGGCGTACTGGAGATGAACGAGGCGGTAAGAAAAAATCACGCCCCGTTGGTTCAGCGCGTAACGACGATCGCCGATTCCCTGTTTCAGGGACAACGGATAGTTTTGCGCGACGCGACCGATCCCACTCCCGTGCCGCCTCGCACCCGCACGGTTACCCTGGTCCGAGGCGACGAACCGGGCCTGCGCCGCGAAAGCGCAAACCACGTCTTGGTCACCTATCGCGACCCGAACAGCGAAAGCGCACTCGGCAAGGTGATCGCGGCCATGGCCGGTCCGAACGATCCGCTTGCGGCCGATCCGGAGAGCCTGGCGATCTTCGCGCTCGGCGACCGGCTGGCCACCAGCGACATCCCGATCCTGATCAACGGTCCGACCGGCACGGGCAAGGAAGTCCTGTCCCGTTTCATCCACGCCCACAGCGACCGCTCCGATGGCCCGTTCGTCGCGGTGAATTGTGCCGCTATGCCGGACACCATGCTCGAAGCGATGCTGTTCGGGCACCAGAAAGGCGCGTTCACCGGTGCAACCCAGGCGAATGAAGGCTTCTTCCGGGCCGCCGACGGCGGAACACTGCTGCTGGACGAGATCGCGGAAATGCCACTGGGTCTGCAGGCCAAGCTGCTGCGTGCCCTTCAGGAAGGCGAGGTGGTTCCGATCGGTTCGACCAGGCCGGTCAAGGTGGACGTCCGGATCATCGCAAGCGCCAACCGCGATCTGCCGACGGAAGTTGCCGAAGGCCGCTTCCGTGCAGACCTCTATTATCGCCTTAACGTCTTCCCACTGACGACCCGCCCGCTGTGCGAGCGTCTCGACGACATCACCCCGCTCGCTTTCGCGCTGGCCATGCGCCATTCGCCGGAGCAGCAGCAACTGCACTGGTTCACCGACGCTGCGCTCGCCATGCTCAAATTGCACAGCTGGCCGGGCAACGTCCGTGAACTCGAGAATGTCATTCGCCGCGCCCTGCTGCTGGCACACGGCAAGCCGGCGATCGATGCCGAGCACATCATCTTCGACAGCCCGGCCCGGCTCGTCCAGTCGCAGCCGCAGCCGGCGCAAAACTTGGCCAGCTCCGCCCCGGACCAGCCGACTGGCCGCAAGCTTTCGAACATCGTCCAGATTTCCGAGGCCCGCGCCATCATGGAAACGCTGGACGCCTGCGGCGGCAACCGCGTCGAAGCGGCCCGCCAGCTGGGAATCTCCGAGCGCACGCTGCGCTATCGCCTCGCCTCCTTCCGTGAGGCCGGGCTCGCTGTGGCGGGAGGCAGGCGATGAACCCGGTAGGCCCAAGCAGCGGCGCGGCCAGCATCCAGCAGATCATCGCGCTGCGTCAGCAGATCATCGACCGTTCGCAGCTGCTCCAGCAACTTCATGCACCGCAGACGAACGCACCGGCGACCGAAGGTACCCAGCCGGTCGACGGGCCGGCGGGCAACTTCGCCGGAGCGCTCAAGACCGCGCTCGACGGCGTCAACGCGAGCCAGGCCAAGGCAGCCGATCTGAGCGAAGCCTATCAGCGCGGCGAAGTGACCGACGTCGCCAAGGTGATGCTCGCCCGGCAGGAAGCAGGCGTTGCCTTCGAAGCAACGCTGCAAGTCCGCAATCGGCTGCTTTCCGCCTATCAGGACATCATGCGGATGGGGGTTTGATAGATGAGTGAACTCGTCCCCGCGACAGGCTCGGCAAAGCCGCAGTCCATGGTCGCGCCGCTCACCGAACCGGCGGGAGGCAGCGTCCTCACCCGGCTTTCGGCCTTTGCCTCGCAAGACGCGGTCCAGCGTGCGTTGCCCCTGTTTCTCGGCCTTGCCGCGCTTGGCGGCGTCGCGCTGACGTGGAACATGGTGGCACCTTCGCCCCAGCGCGTGCTCTATTCCCAGCTCGACGACAGCGAACGCGCCAGCATCGCCGAGGCGCTCGACAAGGCATCGATCGGATATCAGATCGACAATGGAACCGGTGCGCTGACTGTCGATGAGTCCGACTTCTACCGTGCCCGCATGCTGGTGGCCTCGGATGGAGCCTTGGCGGCCCCGCAAAGCGGAACCGAACTGCTCGACAGCCTGCCCATGGGCGTGAGCCGCACGCTGGAAGGCGAAAGGCTGCGCGCCGCCCGCGAGCACGATCTCATGCTGACGATCAAGGAGATCGACGGCGTGGAATCGGTCCGCGTCCATCTCGCCGAAGGCGAAAAGTCGGTCTTCGTGCGCGACAATATGCCGCCGACTGCATCGGTCATGCTCAGGCTCGCCAAGGGCCGACAGCTCTCGGACAAGCAGGTCACCGCGATTGTCAATCTGGTCGCAGGCTCGGTCCCCGGCCTTTCGACCGAGGCAGTCAGGGTTATCGACCAGCACGGCCGGCTGCTGTCCGAGCGTTCCGGCGCCGACAGCGACCGCCTCGAGCTGCAGTCGCGCATGGAGGAGAAGCTGCGGACGCAAGTGGCGCAGCTGCTCACACCGATGTTCGGTGACGGCAATTTCACCACCGAGATCCAGGTCGAACTCGACATGAATCAGGTGACTTCCGCGCGCGAAAGCTACGACAAGGACGGGGCCGTCCGTACCGTGAGCGAACAGCAGTCGCAGACTTCCGGCGAGAACCAGGCAGGCGGCATTCCCGGCGTGCTTTCCAACACGCCGCCCCCGCAGGCCAAGGCCGAGGACGGCCCGCCGCAGGGCACGCAGCCCGCCACGCCGCAAGCCCAGCTGAACGGAGAGTCGAGTTCCACGCGAACTTACGAACTCGGCCGCGAAGTATCGGTCGCCAACACCGTGCCGGGCGAACTCAAGCGTCTGTCGGTTGCCGTCGCGCTCAGCGCCAAGGCGATGAAAGGCACCAAGCCCGGGGACATCGAACAGATCAAGCAGCTCGTCAGCACCGCCGTAGGCGCCAGCCCCGACCGCGGGGACCAGGTCACGGTGGTTGCGCGCAAGTTCGAACCGGTCGTGGACGAGCCGGTCGCCTTTTATGAAACTCCGTGGTTCGCGACACTGGTGCGCTATGGCGTCGCCCTGCTTGCCGTGCTGCTTGTCCTGCTGCTCGGCGTCCGTCCGCTGATCAAGGTCCTCAAGCGCACAACCGACAAGCCGAGCAGTGTGCCCGCCAGCCTGCCCGCAGCCGACGGCGGCCAGGGCGTCCTGGTCGAGGCCGCTACGATAGACAATGCCGGCAACAGGGCATTGCTGAACGAGAAGGTCGAGCTTGCCCAGCGCCTGTTCGCGGAGAAACCCGATAGCGCGGTCGCGGCATTGCGCCAGATGCTCAACCAGCACGAAGCGGAGGCCGCCCAATGACAGAGCTTGCGACACTGGACGAGGCGGACAACGCCGCCGTCATGGTCATGCTGATGGAAGACGGCCAGGCTGCCCAGGTCCTCTCGCACCTTGAGCCCCAGGAGTTGCGCCGGCTGGGCGAGAAGATGTGCGCACTGGGAGAAATCGGCCCGGAGCTGATTGCCCATGCCATCGGCGGTTTCGTCGAAAAGACCCAGAAGCTCGGAATTGTCGCGCATGACCGGATCGGTCAGGTCCGCTCGCTGATGACCCAGGCTGTCGGCGAGATCAAGGCCGACAATCTGATGCAGCGCATCCTGCCCGACCAGCCGCAAGCATCGCCGCTGGAACTTGCCCGCTGGCTGTCGCCGCAGGCACTGGTGCCGCTGGTGAAAGGCGAACACCCGCAGACCATCGCTGTGCTGCTGGTCCATCTCGATCCCGAAATCGCCGCCGAAGTCCTGCATGGGCTGCCTCGGGAGATTCAGCCTCAGGTGGTGCACCGCATCGCCACGCTCGGCCCGGTCTCGACCGACGCCATCGCCATGCTCGAAGAGCTGCTGACTCAGCGCATCGGCGAATGCCATGGCAGCAAAGCGCTTACGATCGGCGGTCCGCGCGAAGCGGCCGACATCATCAACAATTCCGGCAAGGCCATGGAAAAGCGGGTGATGCCGGAGATCGCCAAGATCGACAAGGCGCTCGCCAAGGAGATCGAGGGCGAGATGTTCAAGTTCGAGCATCTCTTCGTGCTCGATCCGCAAGCGATGGGCACGCTGCTGCGCGAAGTGGACAACGATACCTTGATCGATGCGCTCAAGGGCATCGCCGAGGAGGAACGCGAAAACTTCTTCGCCGCAATGTCCAGCCGCGCTGCCGACGGCGTCAGGGACGAGATCGCCGCGCGTGGCCGCGTGCGGCTCGCCGACGTGGTTGCCGCGCAGAAGGAAGTTGTGGCCGCCGCCCGGCGCCTTGCCGCCGATGGCGCAATAGCATTCGGGTCGGGCGACGACGACTATGTCTGATGCCGTCGAACGCCTTTCGCTGACGTCCCTGGCCGGGGGCAGCGGCTTCCGGCAGGATGCGCGCTTCGCCCGAGCTTCGGAAGCGCGCGATCACGCCCTGCGCGATCAGCTGGACGAACCCGAAGACCCGATCTCGACGGCCTTTGCCGAAGGATTTGCAGCCGGTGCTGCGGAGGCCCAGGCAATGGCGGCTCGGGAAGCGCTGGCCGACGCCGAGGCGCGAGAAGCGCTGGAGATTTCCTTTTCCCGACTCAACACTCAGCTCGAGGAGGAGCTGCGGCTCAAGCTGCGCGACACGGTCGCGACCCTTTGCGAACTGACGATCGCCCCCCTTGCGCTGGACGAAGACACGCTGATCCGCCGCATAGAAACCGCTGCCGCGATGTTCAGGCGGGCCGACGACGAACGCGTGATCCGGCTGCATCCCGACGATCTCAAACTTGTCTCTCCGCGCCTTGCGCAGGATTGGCACGTTGTGCCCGATCCGACGCTGGAACGCGGCGGGCTGCGCGTCGAATGCGCCACCGGCGGGGTCGAGGATGGTCCCGACGTCTGGCGGCGCGCCATTGCCGAGGCGCTGCACCAGTGCTGAAGCTGTTCGACCCGATCCTGAGCGAACTCGGCGCCGATACCTTTTCCCTGACACCGCGTCGCTACGGCCTGGTGGCCGCCTGCGACGGAGGACTGCTCGAAGTCAGCGGCCTGTCGGTTCCAGTCGGATCGTTGTGCCGTGTATCGCATGGACACAACACTTCCCTGTCTGCGGAGGTCATCGGTTTCCGCAACGGCCGCACGCTGATGATGCTGCTGGGCGATTCCGTCCTGCTGCGCCCCGGCGCGTTCGTGCGCCCGGAAGGACGGCCCGGCATGCTGCCCTGCGGCGAGGGTTTCCTTGGCCGCGCGGTCGATGGCGAAGCCTTGCCGATCGATGGCGGCGGGCCGATCCATGTCCGCAGCGAATGGCCTTCCGGGGGCATCCGCACCGGCGCGCTGGACCGCAGCCCGGTCGGCGAAAGCTTCGACACCGGGGTGCGCGCCTTCAACGCGCTCACCACCTTC
Source organism: Novosphingobium sp. (assembly GCA_020446575.1). GTDB lineage: Bacteria > Pseudomonadota > Alphaproteobacteria > Sphingomonadales > Sphingomonadaceae > Novosphingobium. Next base: position 8,333 of record JAGREL010000203.1, read on the forward strand.
GGCATCGGCCAGCGCATCGGCATCATTGCCGGTTCCGGCGTGGGCAAATCGGTGCTGCTCGACATGATCGCCCGCGGCGCCGAAGCCGACATCGTCGTCGTCGGCCTGATCGGCGAACGCGCGCGCGAGGTTTCCGATTTCGTCAGCCGCCACATGCAGGGCGACAAGCGGGAGCGCACGGTGGTCGTCGCGGTGCCCGCCGATCATGCGCCCAACCTGCGCCTCAGGGGCGCGATGCTGGCGACTTCGCTGGCCGAACATTTCCGCGCCCAGGGCAAGCGAGTGCTGCTGATAATGGACAGCCTCACACGCGTCGCCCACGCCGCGCGGGAAATCGGGCTACTGCTTGGCGAGCCCAGCGCCGCGCGCGGCTATCCGCCGTCGGCGCTGGCCACGATTACCAAGCTGGTCGAGCGCGCCGGCAACTCGGCCGAAAGCGGCGGCTCGATCACCGGGCTCTACACGGTGCTTGCCGACGGCGACAACCAGGACGATCCGGTGGTCGATACCGCCCGGTCCATCCTCGACGGACACATCGTGCTCTCGCGCGAGCTTGCCCAGCGCGGACAATATCCGGCGATCGATATCGCTGCGTCACTGAGCCGGGTGATGAACGCCATTACCAAGCCGGAGCACCAGGCTCTGGCACGGCAATTCCGCGCTTTGATAGCGAGTTACGAGGCAAACCGAGACCTTGTTCTGATGGGGGCATACCGCGCCGGCGCGGATCCGCAACTCGATCAGGCAATCGCGGTACACCAGGCGCTGGTCGGCTTCATGTGCCAGGGCGAGGACGAGATCGTGCCCTTGCACGACAGCATCGCACAGCTTGCCGGCTTGCTCGGCGCCAACGGCAGTTCATGAAAGCCGAACGCGCACGCCTATTCCGGTTGCAGCGGCTGGAGCGAGTTCGGGACATCGCCAAGCAGGCGGCGGCCGCGGAAGCGGCTCAGGCGGAAAGCACCCTTGCCCAGCTCGAGCAACTTGCCGAACGTACGCGGCTTCTTGCCGCCGACTACGCTGCCCGCAGCAAGGCAAGCGATGGCGCCACGCTCCGGCAACTGGACAGCTTTGCCGGGGGCCTGCGCGGAATTGCCGCCAGTGCGTCGAGCGACGCTGCCAAGGCCCGGGATATCGCCGACAGCAAGCTGGCGGCGCTCAACCTTGCCGAACGCCGCCGTGCCGCTGTCGAGGAACGCGCATTGCAGCAAGCCAGGGACATCGCCAAGCGCGGAAAAGATCCCGAACCGGGGCATCGCCGGGGATTTGGCACGGGTCTTGAATAAGTTCTCGTATTGTTAATGCGAGGAATTGCAGTTCATGATTCAGCCCTCCGCCCCGTCTGCCAAATCCAGCCTTGCGACCGCTGCCGGGATGCAGCCCGGAACCGCCGAAAGTGGCGGAATTCCGGACGGTTTCGCCGCTCTGCTGGCATTGGGCCTGCCGGAAGGCGAAGAGGCCAAGGCATCGGCCGGGGGGGAAGGAGAACTGACCGCCTCACTGCTACGGCAACTGACCGGCAAAACGGGCGGCAAGAATTTGCCGGATGGCTTGCCGGACGATCTGGCCGACGAAGCGGCGATTGCCGATGAGGACACGAAGGATGCCTCCGGCGATGCCGATACCGACGAGGAAATCGCCGGTATCGGCATCGCTCAAATTCCGGTGGTCCCGGTCCAGGCGCCTTCGCAAAAGGCCATCGAGGCCGTAGCCGCCGCTTTGGACAAGCCGCAATCGGCCAGCGACAAGAGTCAGATCGGTGCTAACCGCGCGGACGTGCTCACCCGCTTTTCGGAAAGCCAGGTAGGCGACGCACAGGCGAAAACGACGCTCACCGCAACGACCGACGCCACCTCGCAGGCGCGGCCGACAATTGCGCCGGACACCACCGTCACAGCCGAAACCGTTCCCGTCGTTCAGCCGCAGGCAAAGGGGGCAGACGCGGGTCGCACCGCACAGGATCCGGCCATCACGGCCAAGCTCGTCGCTTCGACACCGCCACCCGCATCTTCCGCCACCCAGCAACCCGCGGACGTGGCGGTCCAAGTCTCCGTCAACCTTCCCAAGTTTCCCGGCGCGCCTCTCCAGTCCCTGGCGCAAACGGAAAAGACCGGCGAGGTCTCCGCACTGCCTGTAAACACTAACTCCCGTGATGCACAGGTCTCTCAGCCGGGTGCGGCGGCATTGCGTCCTGCGGTGGAAACCACCCAGACCAATGCCGCCGCCGTTCCGGCCGAGCTTGCACAAGAGAACAACGCCGAGCAGCCCGCTGCCGCTTCCGCCCGGCCGCTTCGCGTGACACGAGACGATACGTCCCCGTCCGAAAACCGGACAAACCTGACAAGCCAGCCGCGCGCCGCAGCCGCCGCGCTGGAGCTTGCCCAAAGCGATACCTCCGTTCCCCGGGCGGGCGACCTGCAGCCGCTGCTGGCAGTGCGCGAGGCACAGTCGCTGGTCCAGTCCACGCCCACCGCGCCGCAGACCTCTCCGACCGGCCCGGCCCAGCCCGGCAAGCTCGATTTCGCGGCGATCGTCGACCGGCTGGTCGAAGCGCGCGAAGCCGCCTCTCCTCAAGCCGTGAAAGCAACCATCGCCCATAGCCAGTTCGGCCAGGTATCGTTGCGCTTCGACCAGAACGCGGCCGGCCTCACCGTTTCAATGACCAGCTCCGACCCGGATTTCGCTCCGGCCGTCCACGCCGCCGCGGCTTCCGGCCACAGTTCGAACGCGAACGACAACGGCTCCGGCGCACCGCGCCAGGACGCACCGAACCAGCAATCCGCCAGCCTGAATTCCGGCCAGCCCCAGCAGCAGTCGCAAGGCTCGGCACGAGGCGGCGAGCGCGACAGGCAGGACAGCGCGAACCAGACGGTCACCCATTCGAACCAGCCGGCGCAGGACGACACCGATCCCGCCGGACGCAACGGCATCTACGCCTGATTCTCACCGGACAAAGCACACAGGGGACACACGATGAGCGACAACACTTCTGACGAGGAGGTCAAACCCAAAAAGGGCAAGGGCCTGATGATGAAGCTGCTGCTCGGCGTTGGCCTGCTCGGCGTGGGTGGAGGCGCTGCCTTCGGCGCTCTCCAGGCCGGAATCATCGGGCACAGCGAAGAGGCCAAGGAAGACAACCACCCCAAGCTGGTCCGGAAGGGCGAGGAAGACCCCTACGCCCCCAAGAGCGAAGGCAAGGAAGGCGAAGGCGCGATGGAAGTCGATGGCGAAGGCGGCAGCGAGTACCGCACCAGCTATTACAGCTTCCACGAAGAATTCACGTCCAACCTCAAGAACTCGCCGGCGCTGCTTCAGGTGCAGCTTGCCGCTTCCACCCGGCGCGACGGGCGCGTGCTGATCTGGATGAAGAAGCACGAGCTTGCGATCCGTTCAACGTTGCTCGGGGTCATCGCCGACACGACCGAGGATGAGGTCTATACGCTGGAAGGCAAGCAGCGCCTTCAGAAGCGCATGACAGATGCGATCAACAAGGTACTGGAGAAGAACGAGGGTTTCGGCGGTGTCGACAACGTCTTCTTCACGACCTTCATCATCCAGTAACGCCCGCCGATGAAGCCCGAACGCGCCCTCGTTGCCGACCGAACGCTGGCCCAGCACTGCCAGGAGCTGCTGCGCGCCGGTCCGGCCCCGGCCGAACTCACACCTTCGCTGACGAAATTCGGCGACCGGCTGGCTCGTGCACTGGCCTCAGGCCTTATCAGGATATGGGGCAATGACGCCCTGGAAGTGTCGAGCAACCCGCCTCGCGAATGCACGATGGCGGAGCTGGCTTCCGAGATTGCGCCGCTCGCCGCCAATACGCTGCTTTCCGCCGGTACGCGCGACCAGCGCTTCCTTGCTTCCGTGGATGCGGAAGCGGTGCTGCGGCTTGTCGACCGGGCTTTCGGAGGGAGCGGCGTCGCTCCCGAGGTTCCGCCCGAAGCCTTCCCGCTTTCGGCGGAACTGATGATCGCCCGGCTCGAAACGCTGGTCGTCCGCACGATCGCGCAAGCACTCGATGCGCAAGGGGAAGGTGCGATCCGGGCAATGCGCCGCGACGGCAGCCTGACCGAGCTGGCGCCCTTCGCCGATAGCGAACCGCTGGTCGTGCTGACCCTCGATGTCGAGGAAGGCGAATGCACGCCGTGGCATGTCACCTTCGCCTTTCCGGCCAAGGCCGCCGCAGAATTGTTCGGCAAGAACGAACAGCCGCGCGCGCAGGGTGCCGATCAACGGGCCGAACCTGCCCCCGGCGACGAACCCTTCGGCGACATTCCGCTCACCGTGCGCGCCACTCTCGTCGACATGCGCCTGCCCTTCTCCAGCCTGTCCGGGCTCAAGCCCGGCCAGCTGCTGCCGGTCGCAGTTGCGCGCAGCGTTCCGCTCACCATCGGCGACAAGACCATCGCTCACGGCTCCGTCGGCGAAATGGACGACCGCATCGCCGTGCAGATCACCCAAGCCTTCTGAATGCAAAGGACCGATAGATGACTCTCCAATCGCACAGCTTCGATTTCCTGAAGGACGTTGATGTTCGCCTGTCGGTCGAACTCGGCCGGACGGACATGAAGTTGAAGAACGTGCTCGCGCTCGGCGAAGAAAGCGTGGTGGTGCTCGACCGGCTCACCGACGACCTGCTCGATGTGATGGTCAACGGCAAGCCGATCGCCAAGGGCGAGATCGTGGCCCAGGGCAACCGTTTCGCCCTGCGGATCGTCGAGCTGGCCGGCTCCGGCGAGCCCGGCCAACCGAACCCGACCGTGCCCGACGCGGCCTGAGAGGATAGCGCCTGATGCTCTGGTACATCCTCAAGCTGCTCATCCTGCTGCCGCTCATCGCGGGACTGGCATGGGGGTGCCTCAAGCTGGCGCAGAAGCTGCAGGAGCGCAGTGGCGGCGGCGCGGGCGCGAAATCGGTGAAAGTCATCGAGACGACGATGCTCTCGCCGACAATGAAGCTGGCCGTCATCGAGTTCCACGGCAGGGAAATTCTGGTTTCCGCCTCGCGCCATGGCCTCACCCGGCTGGCCGAGGCCCCGGCACGCCCGCATGCGCCGGGAGAGCCCGCATGAAGCGCCTGTTGAGCGCAGCGTCCACCGCGCTGCTGCTGATTCCCGCCACCGCTCACGCCCAGTCGTCCATCCCCGGCGCGCTTGACCGCGCTTTCGGGGCGATGGGCGGCGGGGCTGGCGACGGCCCGGGGCTGAGCCTGTCGCTCCAGCTGCTCCTGATCATGGGGCTGCTGACGATCCTGCCCAGCCTTATCCTGATGATGACGAGCTTCACGCGCATCCTGATCGTGCTTGCGATCCTGCGCCAGGCGCTCGGGCTTCAGCAGTCTCCGCCCAACCAGGTGCTTGTCGGCCTTTCGCTGTTCCTGTCGCTGTTCGTCATGGCACCGACGCTGGAAAAGGTGAATGACAACGCCATCGCACCCTATGCGGCCGGAACGATCAACGCCGAGCAGGCGATCGAGGCCGGCGGCCAGCAATTCCATGCCTTCATGCTGCGCCAGACACGCGAGCACGACCTCATGATGTTCGCGGAAATGGCCAAGGCCCAGAAATTCGAAAACAAGCGGGACGTGCCGTTCTCGATCCTGCTGCCCGCGTTCGTCACCAGCGAGCTGAAGACCGCCTTCCAGATCGGCTTCATGCTGTTCCTGCCCTTTCTCGTCATCGACCTCGTGGTCTCCTCCGTCCTCATGTCGCTCGGCATGATGATGATGAGCCCGATGATCGTCTCGCTGCCATTCAAGCTGCTGCTCTTCGTCCTTGTCGACGGCTGGGCGCTGCTGATGGGCTCACTTGCCTCTAGCTTCGGATAGCCAGGATGGACCAGTCAGTTGCTCTTCTAGCTCTCGCCGACCGCACCTTGTGGGTTGCGGCCCTGGTCGCCGCTCCGGTGCTGCTCTCCGCACTTTCGATCGGGCTTGTCGTCGGAATCATCCAGGCGGCGACGTCGGTGAACGAACAGACGCTCACATTCGTTCCCAAGCTTGCCGTCATTGCCCTGGTACTGGTGCTGTTCGGAGCATCGATGATGGCGCTGATCGGCGACTTTACCCAGGATATATTCGCACAGATCGCCCGGATTTCGCAGTGATCGGGATCGAATTCGGTTTTGGCGCGCTCGAAGCCGAATTCTGGCGGCTGCTGTTCGCCATGACCCGCGTGGGCGCGGCCATGCTGGCTGCGCCGCTGTTCGGCGCGGGCACCGTGCCGTTCCAGGTGAGGGTCATCGCATCCGGTGCGATCGCCGTGCTGATTTGCGCCTGGACGCCGCTGGCGCCTCCCGAGGCCCTGCTCTCGCTCGAGGGCATCGTGATCGTCGCCGGCGAAGTGCTCGTCGGGCTCACGCTGGGCTTCGTCCTGCAGATCGCTTTCGCCGCGCCGGTCATGGCCGCCGAAGTGATGGGCGGGTCGATGGGCATGAGCCTCGCGCTCACAGTCGATCCGAACAGCGGTGCGCAATCGACTGCATTGGGACAATATTTCACCGTCGTGCTGACTCTGATCTTCCTTGCGCTGGGCGCCCATCTGCAATGGATTGCGCTGCTGATTGAAAGCTACCAGGTGTTCCCTCCGGGCGAGACCTGGCTTGGTGCCGAAAAGTCCGCCGATATCGCCGGCTTCGCCACCGCCATGTTCCTGACTGCGGTCACCATGGCCCTGCCCGTCTCGCTGGTGCTGCTGGTCGTGCAGATCGTCACCGGCGTGCTGA
>JAGREL010000204.1 GCA_020446575.1 Novosphingobium sp.
TCGACCAGCAGGTTGCGGAACAGCCGGTCGACCAGCCAGGGCGCGGGTTGCTCCTCCGATGGGCCGGGCACCTGAGACAGCGCTATTTCCAGCTCATAGAGGCTGTCATGGCGCGCCTCGTCAATCCGCGGAGCCTGGCTGGTTGGACCTATGAACAGGCCGGAGAAGAGATAGCTCAGCGACGGGTGCCGCTGCCAGTACAGGACAAAGCTCTTGAGCAGGTCCGGGCGGCGGATGAAGGGGCTGTCGTTGAGGCTTGGGCCGCCCAGCACGATATGATTGCCGCCGCCTGTGCCGATGGCGCGGCCGTCGACCATGAACTTGTCGGCAGTCAGCCCGCATTCGCGTGCGCAGTCATAGAGAGTTTCGGTTATCTCGACCGCCTCGGCCCAGCTTTTGGCTGGCTGGATGTTGACCTCGATCACGCCGGGGTCGGGCGTTACCTTCAGGACCATCAGGCGCGGGTCGGGCGGCGGCGGATAGCCCTCGATCCGCACAGGTATGCGTGTTTCCTCCGCCACTGCCTCGACCTCGGCGATCATGGCGAGATAATCTTCCAGCGTTTCGACCGGCGGAATGAAGACGGAGAGATGGTCGCCGCGCGGCTCGATGGTCAGCGCGGTGCGAACCGCACCCTCGATGATCTGCTGCTCGACCCTTTCCTGATGCTCAGCCGCCAGAGTTTCGACATGCTGGGAGCGCTGTTCGGGGTGCTTGTCCGGCGTCTTGGGCGTCAGCGCCTCACGCGTCTCGGCCCCATGCTCGACTTCTTGCGCGCGATAGTCGGCAAGAGGCTCGCGCGGCTCGCTGGTATCGCGCGGGTGGATATAGGGGTAGTTGGCGGGCGGTACATAGGGCAGCGAACCGAGTGGCAAGCGATAGCCCAGAGCGCTGTCGCCCGGAACGGCGAAGAGCACGCCCCGCCGCACAGTCCATTTTTCGCTCTTCCAGCGCGCCGCCTTGGCGGGCGCCGCGTTCCACCGCTGGATCGGCAGCACATAGCCGACCGGCTTGGATAATCCGCGCTGGAAAGTGCGCATGATGCGCGTGCGTTCCTCGGGATTGTCGATCTTGGGATCATCGGGCGACGTATTGTCCGGGAGCTCGGCCTCCTTGACGATCCACGCAACTGCGTCCTCGTAAACAGGGGTTATATACTCGCTGTCGATGCCAAAGCGCCCCGCCGCAGCGGTCAGGAAGGTTTCCGCGCTATCGGCGGTTACGGTCGCATCCTCGCCAGTGGGCATGGTGCCATCGTCGACCGCCGGGTTGCGCGCGATCAGGCTCTCATCGCGCCAGATGGGCACGCCGTCCGTGCGCCAATAGATGGAATAGCCCCAGCGCGGCAGGCTTTCGCCCGGATACCATTTGCCCTGCCCATGATGCAGCAGTGACCCCGGCGCGAATTTCTCGCGCAGCATGCGGATCAGTTGGTCTGCGTAAGCGGCCTTGGTGGGCCCTACAGCCTCGGCGTTCCATTCCGGAGCGTCGAAATCGCCGTCGGCGATGAAAGTGGGTTCGCCGCCGATCGTCAGGCGGACGTCGCCCGCCTCGAGGTCCGCGTCGACCTTGTCGCCCAGCTCGATCAGCGCCTGCCAGCGGCCCTCGGTAAAGGGCTTGGTGATGCGCACCGCCTCGGCGATGCGCGAGACGCTCATTTCGAAATGGAAATCTACTTCGGCGGGTTCCGCCATTCCGACGATCGGCGCCGCCGAGCGGTAATGCGGCGTGGCGGCCAGCGGTATGTGGCCTTCGCCGGCGAACAGCCCCGAAGTCGGATCGAGCCCTACCCAGCCGGCACCGGGCAAATAGACCTCGGTCCAGGCATGAAGGTCGGTAAAGTCCTCTTCCGGCCCTTTCGGCCCCACCTTGGGCTCGACGTCGGCCTTCATCTGGATCAGGTAGCCGGAAACGAAACGGGCGGCGAAGCCCAGCCGCCGCAGCAGCTGCACCAGCAGCCAGGAACTGTCGCGGCAGGAACCGGTGCCGAGTTCCAGCGTCTCTTCCGGCCGCTGCACGCCCGGCTCCATGCGGATCACATAGCCGATGCGCTGTTCGAGCGCCTGGTTGACGGCAACGAGAAAATCGATGGTGCGGCCTTCATGGCCGGCGAATTCCTTTACCAGCGATTCGAAGATCGGACCGTGCGGCTCGGCATCGAAATAGGCGGACAGGTCTTCGAGCAGCGCGTTGTCGTATTCGAAAGGCATTTCCTCGGCATAGGGATCGACGAAGAAATCGAAGGGATTGATGACCGCCAGTTCGGCCAGCAAATCGACCTCTACCGAGAAATGATCCACCGGCTCGGGAAAGACGAGACGGGCCTGCCAGTTGCCGTGCGGATCTTGCTGCCAGTTCAGGAAATGGTCCGGCGGGCTGATTTTCAACGAATAATTGGGAACGGCCGTGCGGCTGTGCGGCGCCGGCCTGAGCCGGATTACCTGCGGCCCGAGCGAGATCGCCCGGCTGTAGCGATAGCGCGTGAGATGGTGGAGCGCCGCCTTGATCATTCCAGGTACATTGCGCCAACTGATGCTGCGCCGCAACAGAGATTCGTCACGACCGTTTCCTGTCGAGCCCCGTGCTGCACTCGGGCAACACTCGCAAGGCCGCCGTCAGTGCGCCATCCCCTTCGCGTGCTCCGGGTCGATCGGGCGCAGCAGCAACACCAGCGGCAATGCAATTATCGGCAGCGCCGCGAACACCAGGAAGATGTCGCTGAACGACATGACCAGCGCTTCGGTCATCACCTCGGCGTCCAGCGCGCGATAGGCGGCTTCCATTCCCTGAGACCCTCCGCCCAGCCTGGCACCGGATTCGGCAAGGCGCAGGCTCAGCTCGGGATCGTTCGCGCCGAGCGCGGAATGCACGCGCCAGTGGTGGAATTCGATGCGCTGTTCGAAGAAACTTGCCAGCGCAGCCAGCCCTATCGAAGCACCGAGATTGCGCGCGATGTTGAACAGGCTCGTCGCTTGCCCTGCATCGTCCACCGGAACCGCCGAAACCGCGGCCTGCTGGAGAGGCAGGACGCTGTACGTCACACCGACGCCCAGCAATATCTGCCCCAGCCTGAAGGCACTGGCGACCGAGTCCGAGGTCAGGTTGCTTGAGACGTAGGATGCCAGGGCCACCACCACCATCGAGGAGGCGACCATGATCCGGATCGGAATGCGCGCGACAAGAACGGGGTAAAGTGCGGAAGCGAAGATTCCCACGAGCCCGGCGATGAAGATCACCTGCCCCGACTGCAACGCATTGTATCCGGCGATCGCCGCCAGGAATTGGGGCACGGTGAACAATGTGCCGAACAGCAGCGCGCCGTTGACCATCACCATCAGGAGTACCGCGGAAAGCGCGCGGTCGCGCAACAGGCCAAGTTTCATCACAGGCCTGCGCGACCTCAATTGTCCAACCGCCACCAGGACAATGCCGATCACCGTGCCGACGGCGAGCTGCCAGATCAGCGCCGATTCGAACCACTGTTCGCGATGGCCTTCCTCAAGCAGGACGGTGATCGAGCCGAACCCGAGCGCCATGCCGGCAATCCCGAACCAGTCGGCATTGGTAAGCTCCTCCGGGTCGCCGGGCTCGCCGGGCAGGCCAGTCAGAATCAGCAGGACGAGGCCGGCACAGATCGGAACATTGATGAAGAAGGCGTAATGCCAGCTGTAGTTCTCGGTGATCCAGCCGCCCAGCAGCGGACCCAGGATCGGGCCGAGCAGAGCCGCCGAAGCAAAAATCGCCATGCCGATCGACTGCTGGTGCGGCGGCAGCCGTTTCGCCATGATCGTCATTCCGGTCGGGATCAGCGTTCCTCCCGCCAGCCCCTGTCCGATGCGTCCCAGGATCATCGTCGTCAGATCGCTGGCAAAACCGCAAACCACGGAAAAGATGGTGAAGATGGTGGCGCCGATGAGCAGCACCCGCCGCAGGCCGAGCATCCGTTCCAGCCAGGCGGTCAGCGGCATGATGACGATTTCCGCCACCAGATAGCTGGTTCCGACCCAGGTGCCTTCGCTTTGCGTGGCGCCGATTTCGCCCTGGATCACCGGCAGGGCCGAATTGACGATGGAAATGTCGAGCAACGCCATGAAAGCGCCGAGCGTTCCCGCCGCAACGGCAAGCCATGCGGTGAAGTCGGCACTTTCGACGGGACCGGATTGTGCTGGAGCCGCGGTTGTCTCGCTCACTTCAAGAATTGCTCCGCCCTGGTTGACGCTGCACCATACGCTGCGCCAAGCGACGAGGCACAGTAGCAACTTGCGCTATGAGCGAAAGCCCGCGGCGGCAAGTTCAGGTTTGGTCAGGCCCCTTATGGAATGCAGCGTCGTCATTCGCTCCCTCAACGAAGCCGACCGGCTTCGACTTACACTCACGTCGATCGCTTGCCAGACGCGTGCGCCGGAAGTGGTGGTGGTCGATGACGGATCGACCGATCATACCGCGCAGGTCGTCGAAGCCTTCCGCGACCGGCTGCGGCTGACTGCGGTCCGCCATACCTCTCCGCAGGGGCGCAGCGCGGCGGCCAATGCAGGAGCACGGGCGGCAAGGGGCGACATCCTGATCGTGCTCGATGGCGACACGCTGATGCATCCCGCATGCGTTGAACGCCACATCGCAGCGCATCAAGCAAACCCGTCGCTGCTCGGCCGGGGCGAGACGCGGCACATCCGCTCGACGCGCTTCTTGCGAGACCCGGAAAGCGCCACGCCGCGCGCCGGAGAGGAAGCGAGGCTGGAAGCGATGTCGCCGGCCGAACGCGAGAAGCTGAAAGTCACACGCCGGCAGATCGAGGAGGATTTCGCGGGGATCGACCGCCGGGCAACGCCGGGAATCTATCCGGGCATCGGACCGCGTGCCCTGTACGAGCTGGAGATCGACGCGCTGGCGAACCATCCGGATTGCACAATGCTCTGGGCCGCCGCTTCGGGCTCCAACTTCTCGGTCGCGCGCGAGGCTTTCCTCGCATCCGGCGGCTACGATGCGGAGATCGACATCAACGAGCATCGCGAACTGGCGCTGAGGCTGTGCGAAGCGGGAGGGCGCATGGGCCTGGTCGAGGGTGCGAAGACCTATCACCTCACCCACCGCAGCGGCTGGCGCGACCCGCTCGCGGAAACGGGCTGGGAGGCGGTATTCTACCGCCGGCATCCTAGCCTGGCGGTCAAGCTGCTCTGCGTCTTCTGGGCAAGCCTGTCCAAAACGGGCGAGATCCCTGCCAAGGCGCGGATCACATCATTCGCTGAACTCGAACGCTTCGCCAGAGGCGATTCAGGCATAGACTTCGATGCCGTGCGGCGGCTGATACCCGGCCTGCCCGAACTCGACGCCATCCAGTGACCGGCGCGCCGGAATGACCGATTCGCAGGCCATACGAGTGATGCCGGGTTCCGCTGCTTCCCGCTTGACCCCGCCGTTAGCGCCTGTACCCGGCTGAAACGTCAACGCCCGGACAAAGGGAATCCTTCGTGCTGATCAAGGTGCTGCTGCCCGTCACCAACCAGGCCATGGGCCTCGCCCGGATCGATTCGGTCGATGTCGGCCAGCCGCTGCGGCAAGGCGCACGGCTGATCGATTTCACTCTGGGCCAGGACGTCGTCCAGACGCATGACTGTCCGCCCATCACCCACTACCGCGTGACGTCGCGGGAAAAGGCCTGGGTACGCCGGATCGACATCGCAAGCGGCGACATGGTCGAACAGGGAGCGATAGCAATGCTGCTCAGCTCCGAGCCCGACGAGCCGCTCGACGCTCAGGATGGCCGTTCGGCCCGTGTTTCGGTTGCGGCGATCCTTGCGTCGTTCGAGTGGTAGGCAAGTTCAGCTCACTTCGAAGCTGAGCGCCATCTCGGCAAGTTCTTCCAGGCTTTCCGGCACGGGTTCGTCCGCCTTGTCGCTCAGCAGTCCGAGCGGGCTGCCGATATCCACCCAGTCGCCTTCCCGGCTGATCACGGAACGCAGGATGCCCGCCTGTCCGGCGCGTACCTCGACCAGCGCCTTGTGGGTTTCCAGCTCCACGACAAGCTCGCCTTGCGCAAAGGCATGCCCTTCCTCGCCATGCCATTCGAGCACGCGAACCTGTTCGACATCGTCGATCGGGCCGGGAACCAGAAGTTTGTAGATCATGCAGTGCCTTTCGTTTTCGCTTGGCCGAGAAGTTGGTGAACGGCGGCAACCAGCCGGTCCGCATCGGGCAGGCAGGCGGCTTCGAGAACGGGATTGGAGGACACGGGCGCAGGCAGCGGGCCAACCCGCGCGGCCCGCACCGGCCCGAGCCGCTCCATCACCCGAAAAGCGACTTCGCTGCCGACTCCGCACGTGACCTGGCCTTCCTCAAGCGTCGCCAGTGCGCCCGTTTTCGCAACCGATGCGGCGATGGTTTCGGCATCGAGCGGCGCGAGGGAACGCAGATCGATCACTTCGGCGCCGATCCCCGCTTCGGAGAGCTCTTGCGCCGCCTCCATCGCGACATGGACCATGTAGCCGTGCGTGACGACAGTCACGTCGTCGCCTTCTCGCAGCCGCCGCGCCTTGCCGATCGGCGCAAACCATTCGTCCGAGGATACGTCGCCCGACTTGGGAAACAGCCGCTTGTGATCGATGAAGACGACGGGGCCTTCCTCACGCAGGGCGGATTTGAGCAGGCCATAGGCGCTCGCCGGGTCCGATGGCGCGACAACTTTCAGGCCCGGCACGCCCATCAGCCAGGATTCGAGACATTGCGAATGGGCGACCCCCTGGCCCTTGGCGCCGGCGGTTGTCTTGACGACCAGCGGCACAGTGATCCTGCCCGCGGTCTTGAACCGGGCCTTGGCCGCGTAGTTGACCAGCGGGTCAAGCCCAAGCGTCATGAAATCCATGTAAGTGATGCTCACCAGCGTGCGGTGGCCCATCGCGGCGGCGCCTGCGCCAAGGCCGACCATGGCCGCTTCGGCGACCGGCGTGTCGCGCATCCGGTCCGGACCGAACGTCTCGTGCAGCCCGGCAAACTCCTTGTAGGCGCCGCCGAACGCGCCGACATCCTGGCCCAGCACCAGCAGCCGCTCGTCGCGCTCCATTTCCTCGGCCAGCGCCCGCGCGATCGCCTCGCGGAAGAACAGGCGGACCTTGCCCCCGCCGCTTTCAGCCGACATCGCTCAGCGCCTCCCCGACCGGTGGAAAGGGCGAGGCTTCGGCAAAGGCGACGGCGCGATCCACTTCCGCCTCGACGTCGCGCTGAAGCGCGGAAAACCCCGCCTCGTCGAGTTCCGCCGCTCGCAACAGCTCGCGCGACAGGCGCACGATGGGGCAGCGCGCGCGGATTTCCTCGATCTCGTCGTCCGAACGGGTTTCGCGCGTTGCCGAGGAATGGCTCATGAAGCGTTCCGCCCGGCATTCGAGCAGCGCGGGCCCCTTGCCTCCGCGCGCATGAGCGGCGAATTTTCCGGCCGCTTCCATAACCGCGCCGACGTCCATTCCATCGACGCTCGCATGCGGTATCCCGAACGGCTCGGCGAGGCGGGACAAGGGCTCGGCCGCAACCCCTTGAGAAACGGGAGTGGAGATCGACAGGCCGTTGTTGCCGCAGACCAGCACCAGCGGCAGCTTCCACAGGGCCGCTACGTTGAGCGTCTCATGCAGCGCCCCGGCGCCGCATGCACCGTCGCCGAAAATACTCAACGCGATCGCGCCTTCGCCTGCCTGCTTGCAAGCCAGCGCCACGCCGGCGGCAATGGTGAGATTGCCGGCAACCACGGCATGAGCGCCGAAGAAGCCGCTTTCCGGGCAGGACAGATGGCCGCGCCCGGCCCTGCCGCGGTTCGGCCCTGCGGCCTTGCCCAGCAGTTCGGCCAACACGGCGCCGCTGTCGAGCCCGCTTGCCAGCGCCGGCCCGATCGACCGGCCGCCGCTGAGCAGCTGGTCACCGGGCCGCATGGCGGAAGCGACACCTGCCGCCACCGCTTCCTCGCCCGAGGAATAGAGCTGGAAGCCGTGATCGGGACGCGCCATCAGGCGGGCCTCGAACGAACGGATCAGCATCATCGTCCTGAGAGCGGCGATCCTATCCATCCGCTGCGGAACCCTGCTGCCCGGGCTCATCCATCACGCCATAGTCGCGCAGCACGCGCAGCACTTCCCCGGCGACGGCGCGACATCCCGCGGCGGAAAGATGCGTGACGTCGAGCTTGAGCGTTTCCGCACCGGCCTGGGCGACGATGCGGTCGACATCGATGATCGATACACCGGTTTGCCGGGACAGGTCGACCAGAGCGAGATTGAAGTGGCGAATGCGCGTCGAGAGGCTTTCATCCAGCCCCTCATGGCAATGGAGGGTTTCGCCGGGCACGGCACTCGAGACGTTGTAGACCAGGATCGGCGCGTCGCTGACCGTGCGTATCCGCCGGACAATCTCTGCAAAATTCGCCATCGAGTCCTCGACGTCTATCAAGGGTCCGCGCGTGAATTCGGACCGCAGCCACTCGCGCTGCTCGGGAGGCCAAGCGTCGAGATTGTCAGGATAAAAGGCAAACCCGCTGCTCCCGTGGATCGCCAGCTCAATCTGGATATCGGGCTGCACGGTCAGGACATAGGCATCGGCCGGTGTCGAAAACAGCTTGTCACTGAATTGCGCAGCAAGGGCATGGGATTTCAGCGCAAGCTCACGCCCTGCCAGTTCCGCCGGTATGGCGCCGCCGGCGGCGAGCAGGGCATCGGACCGCGAGAAGGTCTCATGACGGACGCGGATGGCAAGCTCCCCGCCCTCCTCGCGGATCAGCTGGTTGATCCCGTTCCAGCGCAGCTCACCGCCGATCCAGAGCGAGTGCAGCGTGTCGCGAATGTCGAGATTGCCCTTGGCGAATATCGTCAGCCGCTTCACCTTGCCCACCTGACCCTGCTGCCTACAGCATGACCTGCGCCCTTGAGGCGAGGCAGGGCTGCATTGTCAAGGCCGGCGGCGCCGAACGAATCGTCCGACGCGGGTCTTTCGCCGGTGTTCTAGGGTTGCAGCGCTGCCAGGATCGCCGCCCAGGAAACCAGCTTGAAGTTCTGCGCATACGGGGCGTTCTGGCCATCCTGCGCAACGAACAGCCCGTCTGGATAGGCCGCGCCGAAGCTGCCGCCGGCGACGGCGATACCGTCCGTCTCCTCGGTCGAACCGAACCTGCCCGCGCCGATCCGGAAGCGCCCGGCGGGCGCAAGATCCGGAAGGCTGTAGAGCGCATAGGCGTTGTCACCCTGGCTGGAAGCGATCAGCCAGCCGCCGGCCTCTCCCGCGGGCATGATCGCAAGCCCTTCGACATCGGCGACAAGGTGCAAGCCATCGGCCCTGGCAACCAGCGCTCCGTCGGCCGAACCGGCAGCGAATTTCCAGATGCCGACATCTTCCTCGCCGACATAAAGCGTGCCGTCGCGCGGATCGACAACGCAGCCTTCGGCCTGGGTGGCAAGCTTGCGCGTGAGCAGCGGAAGCGCGCGCGCAGTTCCATCCAGTTCCAGCCGGTATTCCTCGACCGTCCCGTCCTTGAGGACCGAATAGGCATGCAGCCCATCGTCAGCCGCCCACACACAGACGCCATAGGCTTCGCCCGCGCCGCCCTGGACCGTGCCCAGCGGGACAAGCCGGGCCGTGCCGGTATCGAGCCGGTACAGCCGCAGCTTCGCCGCAGTCTCGTTATTGCGGTCGCTGGCCACGACGATGACGCCTTGCTCGCCCAATTCGGCGAGGTCGACATTGTTGAGCCGGCCGGCCGCATCGAAAAAGCGCGACTTGCCGTCGAGCCCGTAGACGTGAAGCCCCGCCTTCTTGTCGGTCGCGACGATCAGGCTGGCATCCGGATCGGCCGGATTGCGCCAGATCGCCGGATCGT
>JAGREL010000205.1 GCA_020446575.1 Novosphingobium sp.
GAAGCGCAGCTCGACCGCTTCCTGTTCAAGCTGCTGGTGCCGTATCCGAGCCTTGAGGAAGAGACGCGGATCGTTGCCCGCTTCGGCGAGCAAAGCGGCCTGCCCCATCCACAGGAGCTGGGCATTGGCGCGGTCGCCAGCCCCGAAATGCTTGATGCGGCGGCAGCTGCGGTGAAGTCGGTCACGCTGGCCGACAGCGTGACCGATTATGTCGTGCGGCTGGTGCGGGCAACACGGGAAAGCGCCGATCTGTCCTGCGGCGCGTCGCCTCGCGCGGCCGTGCTGTTGGCGGGGGCCGCGCGGGCGCATGCCGCGCTGGACGGTCGCGATTATGTCGTGCCGGACGACGTCAAGATGCTCAGCACCGCCGTGCTTCGGCACCGCCTACTGCTCAGCCCGGCAGCCGAGATCGAAGGCAAGCAGGTCGAAGCGCTGGTCGCCCGGCTCGTCGAGCAGACGGAAGCGCCGCGCTAGCAGCCATGGCGCTCGCCTTCCCCTTCATCGTCCCAACCACGCGCGCCGCGATACTGATCGCGCTGGCAGCGCCCGTGGCGTTGGTCATCGCCGCTGCGGCGCCGGGTGCATGGATCGCGGTGCCGGCGCTGGGGGGCGCATTGCTGGCGCTGGTGATCGCCGACGCGCTCGCGGCCGGTCGGCTGCGCGACCTGACCCTGACCGTTCCCGGCGACGTCGAGGTCGGGGCGGAGAACGAGTGCCTGGTCCATGCCTCCTTTGCCGGCGGGCAGCGTTCCCGCGTCGATGCCGCGATCGCCACCGATGCCCGGCTCGCACCGGCGGGGCGCCTGACCCTGGCTCTCGACGGCGGCAAGGCCGAGTGGCGTGGCGCGGCTTCCTTCGTGCCGGCAAGGCGCGGCCCGGGCAGCGTCGAGCGGCTCTGGCTGCGCTGGACCGGTCCCCTCGGCCTCGGCGCACGCCAGCTTGCCCGGCGCGAGGAGCGGGAAGTGCGGGTCTGGCCAAACATCGGCGAGGTGCGCTCGCCCGCCTTGCAGACATTCCTCAAGGATGCGCAATTCGGCCTCATCGCCCGGCGCATTCGCGGAGAAGGTACTCAGTTCGAGGCGCTCAGCGAATACCGTCCCGGCATGGATCGGCGGCGGATCGACTGGAAGGCGTCTGCCCGTCACTCCGCGCTGCTTGCCAAGGAGTACGAGACCGAGCGCAACAACCAGATCGTCTTCGCCCTCGATTGCGGCCAGGCGATGTGCGAGCCGATCGGCGGCATGCCGCGTATCGACCGCGCCGTCTCCGCCGCCCTGGCGACTGCCTATGTCGCGCTCAAGGGTGGCGACAAGGTTGCGCTGTTCGGCTTTGCCGCCCACCCGGAGACGATGACGCCGTTCATTTCCGGCGCGCATGAATTCCACCGCCTGCAAAGTGCTGCGGCCGCAATCGACTACCGCTCGCAGGAGCCCAATTTCACTCTGGCGCTGGCAACGCTGGCCGAGCGGCTCCAGCGCCGTTCGCTGATCGTGGTGTTCAGCGACTTCACCGATCCGACCAGCGCCGAATTGATGATCGAGAGTATAGGCAGGCTGGTTGCGCGCCATCTCGTGCTGTTCGTGACCATGGCGGACGAGGAGCTGGAAGAGATCGCGGCGGCCGAACCCGCCGACATGCAGGCGCTCGCCATGGCTGTCACAGCGGATTCGCTGCTCAGCCAGCGTGCGCTGGTGACAAGGCGCCTGAAGCAGATCGGCGTCGATGTGATCGAAGCGCCCTATTCGCAGATCGGAACCCGGCTGATCGACGCCTATCTCGCGATCAAGCGGACGGGAGCGATCGGGTGATGGCCGAAAGCGATCCCCTTTCCGCGATCGAGGCTGCCGCGCTGCGCTCGGACCGCTTCCGGCTGGAGCGCGAGGCCGACTGGAAACGTCTCGATCAGATCGTCACGCACATGGAAAAGGGGCGAATTCGCAGGCTGTCCGACGAGGATGTGCTGGCGCTGCCGGTGCTGTACCGCACGGTCGCCTCCAGCCTGTCGATAGCGCGCGAGACTTCACTCGATGCGGCGACGCTGGCCTATCTCGAAGGGCTGGTGCAGCGGGCGTGGTTCATCGTCTACGGTCCGCGCGCCTCGCTCGGCTCATGGCTGAAGCGCTTCCTCGGCGGCGGCTGGAGCGCATCGGTGCGGGCGATCTGGCTCGACCTGCTGATCGCGCTCGCTGTCATGGTTGCCGGCGCAGTGGTCGGCTGGCTGCTGGTTGCCGGCGACAGCGAGTGGTATCACGCGATCGTACCGGGCCAGTTCGCCGATGCCCGCGTGCCGGGCGCCAGCCGCGAAGCGCTGCGCGCCACGCTGTTCGGCAGGCCCGAACAGGAGCCGCTGGCAGCCTTCTCCGCCTATCTGTTCAGCAACAATGCGCAGGTATCGATCCTCGCCTTCGCGCTGGGCTTCGCTTTCGGCGTACCTTCGCTGCTGCTGCTGGTGCAGAATACCGCGACGCTGGGCGCGATGCTGTGGCTGTTCAATGGCCAGGGCCTGCTGGTCGATTTTGCCGGCTGGCTGTCCGTTCATGGCACGACAGAGCTTTTCGCAATCCTGCTGGCAGGCGGGGCGGGGCTGCATATCGGCCGCTCGATGGCCTTTCCCGGCGACCGGCCCGTGCTCCAGGCCGCGGCCGAGGCCGGCCGCCGCTCCGCGCAGGTGATGGCCGGCGTGGTGCTGATGCTCGTGATTGCCGCCATGCTCGAAGGCTTCGCGCGCCAGCTTATCGACGATACGGCAGGGCGTTTCGCCGTGGGCGGCTTCATGCTTGCCTTTTGGCTGGCCTATTTCTTCGCATTCGGCCGTAACCGCAATGTGGGTGACACGCCGTGAGTGGAGTCGCTTCCGGGCGCATGCGCCGCCGCGATCGCGAGCGGGTAATGGTCACTCCCGAAGGCGTCGCCCTGCCGCTCACGCTTGCCAGCAGGGGTACCCGCGCCGGGGCGCTGATGCTTGACCTGGTCTTTATCGTCCTGCTGATCGTCGCAACCACCATCATGCTAATCTACCTGGCCGGCGGAACCATGGGAGCGCTCGCCAGGGCGGAAGATACTACGCCGATCGGCCATGCGCTGCAGTTCCTCTTCATCCTGTGGATCGCGGCGATGTTCCTGTTCCGCAACGCCTATTTCCTGTTCTTCGAGCTTGGCCCGCGCGGGGCGACGCCGGGCAAGCGGCTCACCGGCATCCGCATCGCCGCGCGCGACGGCGGGCGGCTGACGGCGGAAATGGTGATTGCCCGCAACCTGTTGCGCGATATCGAGCTGTTCCTGCCGCTCGTCTTCCTTGCCTCGGCCGGTGACGGCGACACGGGGGCGGCAAGCCTTGCGGCCACGGCGTGGTTCCTGATCTTCGCGCTGTTCCCCTTCTTCAACAGGGACCGGCTCCGGGCTGGTGATGTCATCGCCGGAAGCTGGGTGGTCGAAGCGCCCCGGCGCAGGCTGGAAGCGGTCATGTCGGCCGGCGCGCGCGTGAGTGGAGTCAGCCCGGCAACCGGGGTCGCCTATCGCTTCGGCGAGGAGGAGCTTTCGATCTACGGCGAATACGAGTTGCAGACGCTCGAACGGGTGCTGCGCGAGAACCGGCCCGAGGCGATCACGGCAGTGCATGAAGCGATTTGCCGCAAGATCGGCTGGGACCCAGGGGCTGGCGACGAGCGCGCCTTCCTCGACGCCTACTACGCACAGCTGCGCGCCCGGCTCGAAGCCGGTATGCGCATGGGCAGGCGCAAGGCCGACAAATTCGACTGACTCCTGCATTGCGATCCGCCATCCGATGCTCCGGTTTGGGCATGGCGGCGATCCATGTTAGCCTTCGCAGCGGATTGTGGAGGAAGGAGAGAGCAGATGCAGATGGGAAACTACGTGTTTGACCCGGTTCTGGCAGAGGCCATCGCCTGGAAGATCGTTTATGCCGTAGTAATCCTGGTGGTGACCTATTTCCTGGCCAGGGCCGCGAAATGGGCCTTCGCCAAGCTGGTGGACACGGTCGAGCTCTTGCGCCGAAGCACGGCTACCGGGGAATCCATCGGCAGTTCTCTCGGCAAGATCGTTTCGCTGCTGATCTGGCTGTTTGGCCTGCTCGCCGTTCTCCAGGTTTTCGATCTCGGCGGTGTGATGACGCCGGTGCAGACACTTCTCAACAACATCATGGGCTTTATTCCCAATCTCGTCGGAGCGGGCCTGATCTTCTTCATCGGTGCGATGGTGGCGAAGATCGTGCGCGACATCGTCGTTACTGCACTGCAGACGGTCGATTTCGACAAATGGGCCAACAAGGGCGGTGTTGACTCCGTCACCGGCAATACAACCATCAGCAAGACCATTGGCGTGATCGTCTATGTGCTGATCATCATTCCGGTCTCGATCCTCGCGCTCGACGCGCTCGATCTCGAGAGCGTCTCGGCGCCTGCCAGCGACATGCTCCGGCTGATCTTGGATTCGATCCCGAGGATCATCGGTGCTGCGATCCTGCTGGGGCTCGGCTATCTGATCTCGCGTTTTGCTGCGAACATGCTGAAAGAACTCCTGCCGGGACTCGGCGCTGACCGCGCACTGGGTGACACGGGAATCCTTCCCGCCGGCACGACCGTCTCGGACCTGCTCGCGCGGATCGCGCAGGTCGCGATCATCCTGTTCTTCGCGATCGCCGCGACGCGCCTGCTCGGCTTCCCCGAACTCACCGCGATCCTCGATCGGATACTCGAACTCGGCGCCCGTGTGGTGTTTGGCTCGGTGGTGATCATCGTCGGCTTCCTGATAGCGCGCGTGCTGGTGCGTCTGATCACCGGTGCCGGAGAGGCGAATCTGGCCGCGAATATCGTCAAATGGGCGACGATCGTGCTGTTCACTTTCATGGGGCTCGAATTCATGGGCGTTGGCGACGAGATCGTCCGGCTCGCGTTCGGTGCTCTGGTGATTGGTGGCGCCGTGGCCGGGGCATTGGCTTTCGGGCTCGGTGGCCGCGACTGGGCCTCGCGCCAGCTTCAGCGCTGGGAAAACAAGGGCTGATCGGAAGCTAAGCTCAGACCGAAAGGGGGGCCGGAGGTAACTCCGGGCCCTTTTTCCTGCTTTCGCCTTTACCGGATGGCTGACTTCACCTAGGCGTTGCCGCGCAATGCATCGCCGTCCGCGCCCTGCTCGTTTGCCGTTGCTGATGCTGCTCGTCTTGGCGATGGCGGTCCGTTCCGCTGTGCCAGTCGGATGGATGCCGGTAACGGCTGACACAGGCCTGCGTATCGCCCTCTGTAGCGGCCAGGGCCCGATCCTCTCGCTCGGGGGCAGGCCTGAGCACCATGGGCATGGCAATCACCACGGCGATCACCAGCCCTCTGCCAAGGACGTTTGCCCATTCGCCATGGCGGCGCAGCCGTTCGACTGGGCCGATGAGAACATCCTCCCCGCACCACCTGTCCTTGGCGCGGCGCTGGCCGGGCCTGCCTTCGTTGCCGCCCGGCTCGTCGCCTGGCGCAGCCTGCGCCCTCCGGCGCGAGGACCGCCCGTCCCGGCCTGAGCCTGGCCGCGTCGCGGCCTGGCCCACCCAGCGAACAGCGCTGAACCCGCGCGGTGCCGCTTGGCTGATGCCAGGCGCACGGCGCCGGCCATTGCGCATTTTGGCATT
>JAGREL010000206.1 GCA_020446575.1 Novosphingobium sp.
CCAAGGCCGGAGCCACGATGGCGACCAACAGCGTCGATTTCGTCGATGAAAATGATGCACGGCGCATTCTTCTTGGCTTGCTCAAACATGTCGCGCACGCGCGAAGCACCGACGCCGACGAACATTTCGACGAAATCGGAGCCGGAAATGGTGAAGAAGGGCACGCCAGCCTCGCCGGCGATCGCGCGGGCGAGCAGCGTCTTGCCGGTACCCGGCGAGCCGACCAGCAGGGCGCCTTTCGGGATCTGGCCGCCAAGCTTGGAGAAACGCTGCGGGTCCTTCAGGAACTCGACGATCTCCTCAAGCTCCTCGCGCGCTTCGTCGATGCCGGCGACATCGTCGAAGGTCACCCGCCCTTGGCGCTCCGTCAGCAGCTTGGCCTTGGACTTGCCGAAGCCCATCGCACCCGATCCGCCGCCCTTCTGCACCTGCCTCAGCGCGAAGAAGGCGATTGCCAGGATAAGGACGAAAGGCAGGGCCTGCACCAGAATGTAGAGCAGCAGGTTCGGTTCTTCCGGCGCCTTGCCGGCATAGTTCACATTGTTGTCCTGCAGCAGCTGCGGCAGCGAGGTGTCGTTGGGGATCGGAACCGTGCTGAAGGTATCGCCGTTCTTGTACTTGCCGACGATGCGGTCCTCGCCGACCTGCACCTCGGAAACGCTGCCTTCGGCGACCTTGGCGCGGAAGTCGGAATAGCGGATAGATCCGGCCGCGTCGTTGCGCGGACCGAACATGGAAACGACCATCAGCAGGGCCAGGAATATCCCGCCCCACACAAGCAGGCTTTTCATCCAGGGATTGCCGTTCGGCTGTTCGTCATTCATCTTGCGCGCAAACCACCCTTTCTTGCCGGATAATGTAAGCGCGAAGGGCTGAATGACAAGTTATCAGCGGCAAAATGAACAAAGGGCTGCGGTGGGCAGAAGGGAAGAGGTCAATGCCGGTTTCTACCGAAGACTACGCCAGAATCAGCGATTTTCTTGCGCGCTATTGCTGGCTGGTGGACGAAAGCGACGGTGACGGCTGGGCCGCGCTGTGGACCGAAGACGGCGTTTTTGCTGGCGTTTCGCCCGAACCCATCGTCGGGAGGGAGGCGCTTCGGGCAGTTCCGCTCGTCATGATGAAGCAAAATGGAACCGCGATGCGCCACATGGTCGGCAATCTGGCCTGCGACTATATTGACGGAACCGATGCAGTGCTGGCTCGCTACTATAATTTCGTCACCGACTGGGCGCAGGGCGGCCGGATGAACTGCATGGCCCTGTGCGATGTCACCCTGGTCCGCAATGGCGAAAGCTGGCTGGTCAAGCGAAACGACACGACTCTGCTCGCGGGGTGAGGCGCGACGCGGCTCACTTCATCGCCCGGAAAAAGCTGGGGAGGGCAGCCGATCGCGCCCTCAGCAATAGTACGCCCTAGGCGCGAACCAGCTCGTAGTCGCCGGCATCGTCGACCCTGGCTTTCCAGCCGGGATAGACGACGATGGTCGTGAAGGTTTCCTCGATGATCGCGGGCGCGGCGATTTCGTTGCCCGGCACGAGTTCCGAACCGCTGTAGATCGGCGTGTCGTCAAAACCCCGGCCCAGATTGGCCCTGCGCGTCTTGGCCGGCTTGGGCGTGCTGGCGCTGGCGGTGAAGCCGCCCTTTGCTTCGGGCTTGGTCGTTTCGACATAGGCGGCAAGGCGCACGCCCGAAATCTCGGGCGTCTCGTGCTCGCGAATGTGATTGTATTCCGCCATGTGCCGCTCGTTGAACAGTTCGATCGCTCTGGCGCCGAAGTTTTCGTCAAGGAAGGACAGGTCGTGCAGCTTGCCGTCTGCCTTGAAATCGAATGACAGCGAGAAGTTCTGCCCCGGATACCGCATGTTGAGCTGATAGTTCAGCACCATCTGGTCCGGCGTGAAATGCGCATTCTTGAAGAACCTCTCGGCGCGCGTGCACAGCTCGTCCCAAAGCGAGCGGACCTTGTCGAGATCGGCTTCGTCCGCCGGGGTGATGTAGGAACGTTCCTCATCGATCGTCGGGTTGGCGACCAGCGTTCCAAGCGCGGAGAAGGTCGGCGAAGCCTTGGGAACCAGCACCTTCTCGATGCCCAGGTCCTCGGCCTGGATCGCGGCGAAGGCCGGGCCGTTGCCGCCGTAGGCGAGCATTGTCAGGTCATGCGGATCGATACCCTTGCCGGCCGTTGTGCGCCGCACGCCCTGGCTCATGTTGGCATTGACCACCCGCCAGCAATCGAACGCGGCTTCCTCGGCGCCGTAGCCCATCTCGCCGCCGATCTTCTGGAAGGCTTCCTCGACGCCGTCGCGCGTGAGCTGGAAACTGCCGCCGGCAAAGCCCTCGTCGGTGGACAGGATGCCTAGCATCACCAGCGCGTCGGTGACGGTCGGCTCGGTGCCGCCAGCTCCGTAGCAGATCGGGCCCGGAGCGGCGCCGGCCGATTTCGGCCCGACTTCGAGCGCACCGTTGTTGACGTGGCAGACCGACCCGCCGCCCGCACCCAGCGTCTCGACTTTTACCATCGGCACGCCGATCAGGTAGCGGTGGTGCATGTTCCAGCCGGCTTCGGCAGGCGCCTGCCCGTCGACCACCAGGGACATATCGTAGGACGTGCCGCCCATGTCGACGCACAGGAGGTCCTTGTGCCCCTTGGCAACGCCGACATGGGCCGAACCGATAACGCCGCCTGCCGGGCCCGAAGCCAGCACGCGGATCGGGGCGCCTTCGATATATTCCTTGGTCATCACCCCGCCCGAGGCCTGCATGACCATCAGCTGGTTCTTGTAGCCGCCTTCGGCGAGCCGGGCGACCAGCCGTTCAAGATAGGACGTGACCCGCGGGCCGACATAGGCATTCACCACGGTCGTGCTGGTGCGGTCATATTCCGGCGCGCGCGGCAGGACTTCGTGGCCGGCGCAGACATAGGCGTTCTGGATTTCCTGCGTGACGATCTCCTTGGCCCGCTTCTCGTGATCGGGATTGACGAAGGAGAACAGGAAGGAAATCGCGACCGCTTCCACATTCTGCAGGCGGAGCCGACGGCAGGCCTCGCGCACGCCGTCTTCGTCGAGCGGGATGTGGACCGTGCCGTCATGCAGGATGCGCTCCTTCACCGTCATGCGGCGGCGGCGCGGCGTGATCTGCTTGGGCGGGGTCAGGCGGACGTCCCAGATGTCTTCCTTGAAGCCGCGGCGGTATTCGATCTCGTCGCGGAAGCCCTCGGTGGTGATCAGGCCGGTAAGCGCGCCGTTCATTTCGATCAGCGTGTTGTCGGCCACCGTCGTGCCGTGGACGATGGCCTCGCACTTGCCCAGGAAATCGCCCAGCGGCAGTCCCTCGATTTCCGCCAGCTTGCCCAGACCGTCCATCACGCCCACCGAGCGGTCCTCGGGGGTGGAGAGGTTCTTGTGCAGGATCACTTCCGTGTCCTTGAGGAGCGCGAAGTCGGTAAAGGTGCCACCGATATCGATGCCGACGCGATAATTCAT
>JAGREL010000207.1 GCA_020446575.1 Novosphingobium sp.
GGCCAGGTCTATCCCGCCATCGGCGAGGACATGGGCTACCTCGTCTGGCGCAAAAGAAACTGTTGCGCGCTATGACAAACAAGCTCTCCCTCACCATGCTCGCCAGCGTCGCGGTCATGACCGGCCTTGCCGCCGCCTCGGCGCAAATCCATGAACCCGATCTCGATCTCACCAAGATCCACGCGGCGGCCAAGGCGCAGGCCAGCGATGCCGAAGCGCTCGCCGCCGAGGCGCGCCGCCGTGCCGAAGCAGTGACCGAGGAGGCCAGGCAGGCCGCAATGGACGGGGCGGACAACGGCGTGCGCTATACCGCTGCGGCCAAGGCCAGTGCGAACAAACCCGATGACAGTCAGGCCTTCGACTTCGACCGGATGATTGCCGATGCGGGCGAGATGGCCGAGGCCGATCTGGCCGGCCAGCCCCGGCTGATCGGCTTTGCCAGCACGTCGATGCCCAAGGCCGCGCTTGCCGCGATGATTGCCGATGTTGGCAAGTCCGGCGGCGTGGTCGTGCTACGGGGATTCCCGCAAGGCAGCGCCAAAAAACTGACCGCCGCGCTCGCGCCGATTGCTGAGGACAGCACCAGTCTCGAACATGTCGGCATCGACCCGCGCCTGTTCCGCGCTTTCCACGTCGAGGCAGTCCCGACCTACATCGTTGCCGCGAGCGACTTCGAGCTTTGCGACGGGTTCGATTGCAGCACGAACATCCCGCCGCACGACCGGATGAGCGGCAATGTCACGCTCGCCCACGTTCTCGAGACCTTCGCGCACGGGAACGGCCCCGGCGCGCGGATCGCCGCGCAGCACCTCGCCCGGCTGAGAGGAGAGCGGCCATGATGCGCGCCCGGACCGCTGCCGCGCTTGCGCTGGCGCTGGTCATCGCCTCGGGTCTTGGCGCCTCGACCTCTGGTATGGCCCAGACCACCACCGACGACGCGAAAGCCGACGGCAAGGCCTTCGCCGGATCGCTCGCTTCCCGCGCGCAGGAGGCGGCCACGACCGGGCCCGATCCATCACGCATTCCGGGCTACGATGCCGACCCCATCGAGACTACTTATGGCGACGATCCCGACAGCCTGACATCCCGCGCCGCCAGCGCCGCGCCCGCGCACACCGGCTACCGTGTGATGCGCGAGTCCATGGAAAGCCGCGCCACGTTCGATCCCGACGATATCGAGGCTGTCCTCGCGCGCAGCACCACCATCAGCGAGGATCCTCTGTCGTATACGAGCGGCATGTCGGTCACCGGCAGCCAGGGGTCTTGCGTTGCGCTCCCCGGCGGGACTGCGTCACCGGGGCGCTATTACGCCACCTGCAATGCGGGCTATACCGCCAGCCAGGACCTGCTGACCTGCCCGATTACACTCGAAGCGCGGATCGAGCAGCAGACGCGTTACCAGTATTATTGCGTCGAAGGGTCGGGCATCGATCCCACCAGCCCCTACTATTGCGGCAATTTTCCGGCTGACACCTGCACCGTGACCCAGTCGATCCCGATTTGCGGCTATTGGTCGGGCTACTACTGGGGCTGCTACGGCACCTTGCGCGTCGACGTGCTCTCCTGCAGCGCGACCGTCCCGCCGCTCGAGCCCTATGCAACGAGCTTCGAGGACGTGCTCGTCACCACGCGCAACGAAAGCGCCTGCGCCGGACTCGACGCCGACGATACCTGCGCACCAGAAGTCGAGACCTGCACCGACTCCGATCCCGTGACGCGGATCATCGATGGCCAATCGGTGACCAAACCGTGCTGGGCCTGGGAACGCAGCTATACCTGCAACAGCTATGCAGCCGCTGAGGATTGCGGCACGCTCGAGACCACGCCCGGCTGCACGCTGGTGCGCGAGGATTGCCTCGCGGGTGAACCCTGCCGGACCTGGGAGCGCGTCTACGACTGCCCGCTGCCCGACGAAGAAACCGGCACCACACAATATATCTGTGACGGCGATGTCTATTGCATCGATGGTTCGTGCGAGACGATCGAGCGCACCCCCAACGACGAATTCAAGGATGCGGTCGTAGCACTTAATGCCATGGACCAGGCCCGCCGCGAGTTCGATCCCGATACGCTGCGGCTCTTCGAAGGCACCCGCAACACCTGCTCGTCCAAGGTGTTCGGGGTCCTCAACTGCTGCAAGGGCAAGGGATTTCCGCTGCTGCCCGGATCGCAGCTGCTCGTCTCGCTGGGCTGTAGCCGCGCGGAAGTGCTGCTCCACGAGCGGGATTCGCAAGGGCTCTGCGCCTATGTCGGCACCTACTGTTCGGACAGTTTTCTCGGCGTCTGTCTCACCAAGAAGAAGGTCTATTGCTGCTTTGAATCGAAGCTCAGCCGGATCCTCCAGGAACAGGGCCGGGTGCAGCTGAACAAGCCCTGGGACAGTCCCAAGCGCGAGCAATGTAGAGGCTTCACCATCAACGAGTTTGCCCGGCTCGATCTGAGCCGAATGGATTTCTCCGAAGTCTACGCCGAATTCACCGCCGCCGCGCGCCTCCCCGACGAGCTCGAGGCAGCCAGCGACATCCAGCAGAAAATCGAGGACTATTATGCCCGTTCCGGCTCCTGACATCTGGCGCCGTCTTGCCGTCGCCCTGACCCTGCTCGCCGCAATCTTGGTCGCGGCACCCAAGGTTGCCTTGGCCAACGAAAAGTCGACCGACGCGCCGTTCGTCGCGACCGGCGACGGCACCGACACCTTCTACTGCGAGGAGCGCCGCCTCGGTTACTGGTTCTACTGCGCCCGGCCCGAACAGGTGGAAGACGACACAAACGCTGCCGAACCGCCGACGTCGAGCGCGGTCGAACAGCTGGATGCGATCACGGCGACCTTGCGCGAGTTGAAGGCGCGCGCGATTATCGAGCCCACGCCGGCCAATGTCACCGCCTATATCCGGTTCCAGCGTCGCCAGCTCGACCAGGCCGCGATCTTCTCCGATGTCTGGCAACGCGCGATCTGGCAGGATCCCGAGCTCGA
>JAGREL010000208.1 GCA_020446575.1 Novosphingobium sp.
CGCAGGCGCTGCTGCTGCCCGAAGTGGTGGAACTCGACGAGCCGGCCTGCGACCGGATCGAGGAGAATGCCGACAAGCTCGCTGCGCTGGGCCTCGCCGTCGAACGCTTCGGCCCTGCTGCCATGCTGGTGCGCTCGGTGCCTTCGGTACTCGGAAAGAGCGACGTGCAGGCGCTCGTCCGCGACATCGCCGACGATCTGGCCCAGCACGGTGATACGCTGCTGCTCGGCGAAAGGCTCGACCATGTGCTGGCGACCATGGCCTGCCACGGCTCGGTCAGGGCGGGACGCTCTCTCTCGGTGGCGGAAATGAATGCCTTGCTGCGCGAGATGGAACGCACGCCGCGCTCGGGCCAGTGCAACCACGGCCGACCGACCTGGGTGAAGCTCGCCCACGGCGATATCGAAAAGCTGTTCGGGAGGAAGTGATGCGCCGGATCGCCCTTGTCCCCCTGCTGCTGCTTTGTGCCTGCGAGCGTGCCGCCGCCCCGGAAGAGGAGAACGACCGGGCCGACGACGTGGCCCTTGTCGAGCAGGCGCAGAAGCGACACCCGCCGGTCGAGGAAGCCGCACCGCAGCCGATCGCCTTCACGGATATAGAGCAGCAGCGTTTCTTCGGAGCCGGATGCGCATTCACGCCCAAAGGCCGGGAAGGCTATGAGCCGGTCCTCTACACCCTCGATGATCGTGGCCTTGTCAAACTGGGCGGAGAGCTGATCCTGCTTGCCGCCGACACTGGCAGCGCCGAGTTTCCTTATGGCTCGCGCGAGAAATACGCCGGAAAAGAGCATTCGTTCCGTCTTACCAAGGGGCCGGGCGAAGGCGAGGTCGTCGGCGAGGAGTCGGTCGGCTGGCCCGGATCGCTCACGATCCGCGACCGCTGGGACCGGATCGTCTATCAGTCGCAGGGCAGATTGGAATGCGGTGCCTGAAACCTCCGGGGCGGCCTGATTGCTTCGGCCCGGGATTGCTGGAATAGCTTCCGCCATGCGCGCCTTGTACGACACGATCGGCATCAACTATTCGGATCTCAGGAGACCGGACCCGCGGATCGCAGCCGACCTCGAAAGCGGGGAATGGGAACGCCGCTATTCGCAGTGGCTCGGGCTCGATGAATGCGATGTCGGCTATCGACTCGTCACGACACAGTGATACGGCCGGG
Organism: Novosphingobium sp.; assembly: GCA_020446575.1. Taxonomy (GTDB): domain Bacteria; phylum Pseudomonadota; class Alphaproteobacteria; order Sphingomonadales; family Sphingomonadaceae; genus Novosphingobium. Next base: position 1,162 of record JAGREL010000208.1, read on the forward strand.
CAATAGCAGCTTCAAAGTCTCTCACACATTGAACTTGAAGTGCAGCACGTCACCGTCCTGCACCACATAGTCCTTGCCTTCCTGGCGCAGCTTGCCCGCTTCCTTGGCGGCATTCTCGCCGCCCAGCGCGACGTAGTCGTCAAAGGCGATGGTCTCGGCGCGGATAAAGCCGCGTTCCATGTCGGTGTGGATCTCGCCGGCGGCTTCGGGAGCCTTCGCGCCCTTGTGCACTGTCCAGGCCCGCGCTTCCTTGGGGCCGACGGTGAAAAAGGTGATGAGGTCGAGCAGATCGTATCCGGCGCGGATCACGCGGGCCAGGCCGGTTTCCTCCAGCCCGATTTCCTTGAGGAATTCGAGTCGCTCCTCCATGTCCATGCCGACCAGCTCGGCCTCGATCGCGGCCGAGACCACCACCGCCTCGGCGCCTTCGGCGCTGGCCTTCTCGAATACGCGGGCGGAATGGGCGTTGCCGCTGGCAGCGGATTCCTCCTCGACATTGCAGACATACAGCACCGGCTTGGCGGTCAGCAGCTGCGCCTGGCGGAAGATGCGCGCTTCCTCCTCATCCTTGGGCTGGGTGAGGCGCGCGGGCTTGCCTTCGCGCAGCAGGTCCAGCGACTGGCCGAGGACGCTGGCGGTGATCTTGGCTTCCTTGTCGCCGCCGGTCGCGCGTTTCGCTGCCGCCGGCACGCGTTTTTCCAGGCTTTCGAGATCGGAGAGCAGCAGTTCGGTCTCGACCGTTTCGGCATCAAGGATCGGGTCGACCCGGTTGTCGACATGCTGGATATCGTCGTCCTCGAAGCAGCGCAGCACATGGATGATCGCGTCGACTTCGCGGATATTGGCGAGAAACTGGTTGCCGAGCCACTAGCCATTCGAGGCGCCGCGCACGAGGCCGGCGATATCGACGAAGGTCAGCCGAGTCGGGATGATCTCCTTGGAGCCTGCGATCTTGAAGAGAGTATAGAGAGGTGGATCGGGAACGG
>JAGREL010000209.1 GCA_020446575.1 Novosphingobium sp.
ATGGCGCTGATCTGTTCGCTGCACCAGCCGGATCTGGCCGCGCGCTTCTGCGATCGGACCTTCGAGCTGCGCGACGGCAGGCTCTCTCTCATGCAGGCGCAGGGCTGACCCGCCATGCATGACAGCTGGGACCTGCTGCGCACCTTCTTCCCGCCGGACCTGAGCCCGGCCTATCTTGCCGCCCTGATCCGGCCGCTGCTCGAAACGCTGGGCCTCGCCTTCGGAGCGATGACGCTGGCCTTCCTCGTCAGCCTGCCGCTGGGCATCGCCGTCGGCGCCCGGCTGCGCGGGGCGCGGCTGCTGGTAACCGGCCTGTCGGTCTTCCGCGCGGTGCCGGACCTCACTCTGGCGATCCTGTGCGTCATCCTGTTCGGGATCGGCACCGGAGCGGGTCTGGCAGCGCTGGCGCTCTACTACACGGCGGCGGTGGCCAAGGTTTTTGCCGACCTGCTGGAAACCGCGCCTGAACGGCCAGTCGAGGCGCTGCGGGCAACCGGGGCGAGCCGGATCCAGATCGCGCTTTACGGGCTGCTGCCGCTCACCCGCGACGATCTGATGAGCTATGGCGCCTTTGCTTTCGAATGCGCGCTCAGGGCCTCGATCATTGTCGGTGCGGTCGGCGGCGGCGGTATCGGCGTCGAACTGGCCGGATCGCTCGCGGCGTATGACTTCCAGCGGGCCTCCACGCTGATCCTGCTGCTGGTCCTGCTTGTTGCCGCGCTTGACCGAGTGGCGGCGGCGCTGCGCCGGCATCCGCGCTGGCTGCTGCCGCTGGTCCCGCTCGGCCTCCTTGCAGCGGGGATCTACGGCCCGAACTTCTTCGCCTTTGGTCACGCCATGCGCGTGGCCGGCGACATGGTCCCGCCAGAGCTTGGCGCGCAAGCGCTCGCCAGCCTGCCCCGGCTGGTCTGGGAGACGGTTTGGATGGCGCTTGCCGGTACGCTTGGCGCCGCGGCGGCGGGACTGCTCGCCGCACTTGCCGCCTCGCGCAAGCTCTCGCCTGTCTGGTTGCGCTTTGCCGTCCGCCGCCTGCTGGAGCTGCTGCGCACCGTGCCCGAACTGGTCTGGGGGCTGGTTCTCGTCGCGCTGGTAGGCATCGGCCCGGCGGCGGGAGCCTGGGCGCTCGGCCTGCATTCCTTCGGCAGCCTTGGACGGCTGTTCGCCGACTCGCTCGATGCCGCGCCCGAGCAACCGCAACGCGCGATTGCCGGCACGGGGGCTTCCCCAATCGCCGTCGCCTGCTTCGCGACCGTTCCGCTCGCAACGGGAGCGATCCTTACCCACTTGCTGTTCCGGCTCGAATGGAACCTTCGCATGGCGACCGTGCTCGGCCTGATCGGCGCGGGCGGCATCGGCCAGGCGCTTTACGAGGCGCAGCAGCTGTTCTTCTATCGCGAAGCCTTCGCCTATGTGCTGGTCACCGCCGCGCTGGTGCTGGTGACCGACCACCTCGGCGCCCGCTTGCGCGCGCGCATCCGCCTGCCGCGCGACATGCGTTCCCCTCCCCGTCCCGCCTGCAACGCGCTCGCCACGTGAGCGGTAGCGAGGCCTGAGAAATTTCAAAATTACACGGAGTCGCACAAATGCCCAGATTTGGTTCTGCCTTCCTGCCTGCCGGGCTCGCCCTGGCCGCCATCGCCCAGCCAGCGCTGGCTGCCGACGCACCATCGCTCGACCTTTCCGGCGACGTCCGGCTCAGGCTGGAACAGGACTGGGACAGTCAGAAAGCGGACGGCAGCAAGCGGGACGAGCGCACTCGTGCCCGTATCCGGGTGCGGATCAACGCCAAGGCCGATCTGGGAGACGGCTTTGCCCTGAAAGGCCGGGTCCGTACCGGCGGCAAGGGCAGCCAGCAGAACGCCAACATCACTTTCAAGGATTTCGACCACAATCCCGGCAATACGCTGAAGATCACGCCCGACCGCTATTCGCTGGCCTGGAAAGGCAAGTCGGGCGGTGTGGAAGCCGGACGGATGGGTTTCCCGTTCTTTACGCCCAACGAATATCTATGGGATGGTGACGTTTCACCGCTGGGGCTGGCGGGCAATGTCTCGATGCCGATTTCCGGTTCGGCAAAGCTGAAATTCAATGCCGGCGGGTTCATGCTGCCGGCAGGGCTCTCGCATTATTCGGGCGCGCTCTACGCAGGCCAGGCCGTGCTCGAAAGCGGTGGCGCGACGCTTGCGGCGGGCCTGTTCCGCTTCGATGCCGACGCTGGCGATCCGGACAGGCTGATACTGCTCGATAGCAACGGCAGCCGCGACTACACCGTGCTCGCGCTCAATGCCCAATACGCTTTGCCCGCCGGCGACAAACCGCTGGTCCTGGGCGCGGATTTCTTTCGGAACCTCAAGAGCTACAACGATCCGACAGACGCGATCGGCTTTGCCAACAGGAAGGAACGGACAGGCTATGTCCTCTCTGCCGCCTGGGGCGACACAAAGGCGCCCGGCCACCTGCAGCTCGGCTATCGCTGGTTCCGCATGGAGCGGCTCGCCGTCAACGCCAGCTATGCCCATGACGACGTGGCCCGCTTCGGTACTGCGTCGCAAGCCTCGCTGACCGACCTCAAGGGCCATGACGTCTATGCCAACTACGCTGTTTGCGACGCCCTGAGCCTTGGCCTGCGCGCCATGTTCGTCGAACGGCTGACAAGTATCGAGGACGGCAAACGGGCGCGGATCGATCTGGTCTACAAGTTCTGAAGCATTGCCATCGCCGGTTGACGCGGGCTCTGGGCGGAGTCAGCATCCGCGCTCGAACTGTCGTGGGAGAGCCCGATGGCCACTACAGCCGGCTTGCGCCCGCTGCCCGTATCGGATGAAGACATCGCCGCCTACCGGCGCGACGGGGCGGTGTTGATCAGGAACCTCCTGTCGAGGGACGAGCTGGCCCTGCTCGAAGCGGGAATAGAACAGGGCCGCAAGCAGCCCAGCGCGATGTATTCGCGCTACCAGGGGGCAAGCGGCAGCGGCGAGACCATCATCGACCAGTTGCCCAGCAAGCGCAGTCCGATGCTGCATAGATTGTTCGAGGAAAGCCCGGTGGCAGAGCTGGCCGCACGGATGATGGGAAGCCCGTCCGCACAGCTCGTACTCGACCAGATCTTCTACAAGGAAGCCGGAGAAGTCGTTCCGACGCCCTGGCACCAAGACACGCCCTTCCTCAATGTGCGCGGAAACGACCTCGCGCGCATCTGGCTTCCGTGCGACCCGAGCCCTCGTGATGTCGCCATACAGGTCGTGCGCGGTTCGCATCTGTGGAACGTGATCTACAGCACTTCCACCACGACCAGTACCGAGCCGGCCAACGTCGTGAAAGCCGATGAGGGAGACGCCTTCTCCTACGACGGCGTCGGCGGCGATGATCTGCCGGCGATCCCCGATATCGACAATCACAGTGACAGCTTCGAGATCCTGAGCTGGGACGTCGAGCCCGGCGATGCCGTGGTATTTCACGGCAACATCCTCCACGGCGCCAGGGGCAAGGCCAGCCATCCGCAACGCCGCCGTGCGCTCGCGGCGCTCTTCGGCGGGCCGCAGCTGCGCTATCACCATCCGGCCGGCCACGGCATGCCGCTTCCCGGCGGCGAAAGCGACCGACCGATCGCGGAGGGCGCGCCGATCGGCGACCACCCCGACGTGTTTCCGGTAATCTGGCGCGAAAGCGGAGCCGCCTGACGCGTCCGGCCTTCAGCTTGGGGGGAGCTGGTCCGCGATGATACTCTCTTTGGGTTCGAGAACCGAAAGGTTGAAAGCAACCGTCACCCGCTCCTCGTCTCGGCGGTTCGGATAGACCCAGTGGACCAGGTATGACGGGAAGATCAGCATGTGCCCTGCCTTGGGCCGCGCCGTGATCCGCCTTTGCATCAGCAGTTCGGAAAACGGGCGAGCAGGGCTGTAGGCGCCGATCGGATTGAGAAATTCGATCATCCCGCCAGCGTCGCCTTGGGACTGCGGGGTGGAGACATAGTAGCAGCCCGAAAGGTCGTGAATCGCGTGGTCATGCGGCGTGTTGAAACCGCCCATGCCGTTCACATTGATCCAGCCGTCGCACGACGTCTTGTGAAGCACGGGGTCGAATTTCTTCCAGTATCGGCGCACGCTGTGCGCCAACGCCGAGCGGATATGTTCCCGCAATATCAGGAACGCTGGCTCCTCACGGGCGAAGAAGTCACGCCGCGAGTGCCAACCGAGCTGGTTGCTGGCCTTGATGCCGTTGTCCTCGGCCTGCAAGGCGGCAACGGCTTCGAGCAACTGCGCGTTGAGCGTCTCGGAATCGGGCACGACATAGGTGTCGATACGCGAAGCGAAGGCCGGCGTGCTGTTGATCTGGCGAATGCCCTGTGCCTGTCCGGCATCTCGCGTTGGGGTTTCAAGTGTGTCGGCCATGTCGTTACCCTCGCGTGATCAGGCGATCTTGCCGTGACAATGTTTGTATTTCCTTCCCGAACCGCAAGGACAGGGCGCGTTCCTGCTCAGCCCCATGCCGGCGTAAGGGTCTCCGGCGGCCTGCGGATTGCCGGCGACCTCGATCGCGTCGCCGTCGAAGGGGTCGAATTGCCCGGCGGTCATGAATTCCGGCAGTTCCGGCAGTGCCATTTCCGCCGGTTCGGGCATGCGCAGCTCGCTGGTGGACAGTATCCGGGTAACATCCTCGCGGATCGTCTCCAGCATCTTCTCGAACAGGCCGAA
>JAGREL010000210.1 GCA_020446575.1 Novosphingobium sp.
GGGATCGCCTGCAACATGGTGGCGGCGCGTCACCATGACCACGCGTTTGTTCCGTCCAAAGACGCCGACCGGGCGATCACGCTTCTGCACCGCCTGCAGGCCGGTGCAAGCGATCCCGGCTGATCAGAGCGTGTCCAGCTTGCGCGCCAGTTTCGCATCCAGCGCCGACAATCCGTTCACGTCATGGGTGGTCAGCACCACCTCGACGCGGTTGTAGACGTTCGACCATTCGGGGTGGTGGTCCACCTTGTCGGCATGCAGCGCAATCCGGGTCATGAAACCGAAGGCCTGATTGAAATCGGCGAATTTTAGCTCGCGCGAAATCGCCAGCCCGTCTTCGCGCAGGATCCAGTCGGGCAAGTCGGCAAGAGCCGTCTCGCATTCGGCGTCGGTGAGCTTCGCTATGGACATTGCACTCTCCTTGGCAGGCCCAGACCTTTCCCCTATCGCCTCGCGTCATGCAAGAGTGCCGCATTGCCGCTCACGATATTGCCTGCCGGCGTGGCGAGCGCGTGCTTTTCCGCGGCCTTTCGCTTGCACTCCATCCGGGCGATGCGCTGCACGTCAGGGGCGCCAACGGCATCGGCAAGTCGAGCCTGATCCGAATCCTCGCAGGGCTGCTGCGGCCCTTTGCCGGCGACGTCGCGCGGTCCGGCACGGTCGGGCTTATCGACGAGCGCCATGCACTCGACGCGCATATGCCGCTGGGCCGGGCGCTGGCCTTCTGGCAGCGTGTCGACGGCCCGGCGGACAACGAGATCGCGCGGCTGGGCCTGTCCCACCTGCTCGACGTGCCGGTGCGCTATCTTTCGACGGGACAGCGCAAGCGCGCCGCCTTTGCCCGCCTGCTGGGTCAGGCCGCGCCGATCTGGCTGCTCGACGAGCCGCTCAACGGGCTCGACGCGGATGCAGCCCGGCTCGGCGAGGCGCTGGTGGGCGAGCATTGCGCGCAGGGCGGCATCGCCATCATCGCTTCCCACCAGCCGTTCACACTGCAGGGCATGGGGCGGCTCGAGCTCGCGGGCTTCGCGCCGTGATCGGCGGGCTGATAGCCCTGCTGCGGCGCGACCTCGGCCTGCTGCTGCTGGGCGGCAGGCGCGGCGGCGCCACGCTGCCGATCCTGTTCTTCCTCGCAGTCGCGATGCTGTTCCCCTTCGCGGTCGGGCCCGATGCCGGACTGCTGTCCCGCACCGGCGGCGGCGTGATCTGGGTAGCGGCGCTGCTGGCCGCGATCCTCCCGCTCGACCGGCTGGTCGAACCGGACATCGAGCTCGGCTTCTTCGACCAGTGGGCGCTGCGCGGAATCTCCGAGGAATGGGTCATCGCCGTGCGGATGATCGCCCACTGGCTGAGCTTCGGCCCGCCGCTGATGCTGGCGAGCCTGCCCGCCGCTGCCCTGCTCGGCCTTGACGAGGCGTCGCTGCGGACAGTCGAACTCGGCCTGCTTGCCGGCACACCGGGGCTGGCCGCGCTGGGCATCATCGTCGCGGCGCTGACCACGGGGCTGAGAGGCGGCGCGGCGCTTGCCGGGCTGCTGGTGATCCCGCTGGCGGTGCCGCTGCTGGTGTTCGGCGCGGGCAGCCTTGCCGTGGGCGGGGAGAGCGGGCTGGCGCTGACCGGGGCGGTGAGCCTGGTGCTGCTGGCGATAGCGCCTTTCGCGGCGGGGGCGGCGATCAGGGCGGCGCGGGGGTAGGCATCGCTGTCCAGTTGGAATCCGAGCAGCCCCTCAATCGTGAAGGAAATGAGGGTCGCGACCCGAGAGAATCATTCCCATGCGACGCAAGCTCTCCCGAACCCACGGGTTCATCGCATCAAGGTTGTCGCCACCCAACTGCTCGATCCGCGCTCTAACGACGTCGGCATCGAACAACTCGGCAAAGCTTTCGCGCGATGCCGTATAGCCAGGCGGAACAAGCAGAGCCGCGAAGGTTGCAATGGGGTGCAAGCTATCGAGTTGCGAAGTAAACGCTTGATGGAGTTTCTCGTCCCAATGGTTGGTATTCGCTACTACATACATGGCTTCCACAGTGGGCACACGACGCAGAGCAGAGCCGTCGAGCACCGCGTTGCGATAGCGAGGCAGTTCGCGCTCCAATAATTGCTGCGTCTCCTCTAGCCCCAACGACTCTCCGCCTCTCTGACCCTCGGTGTGCTTTGTCAGACCGTGGGCGAAGAGGTTCCGTCTCAATACCCACGGGACCAGTATGAGATCGCCATCATCCACCAGCGACTCAATCGCTGTCTGAAGTCTTGGCCTCCTTTCGGGATCGCGACGTGCCAGTTGGTAAAGAACGTTGGCAGCGTCATCCGCCAATTCGCGAGCTTGCTCGGGCCCCGAAATCCAGTCCGATTGCCTGAGCAGTGCCCGTGAGAGCGCCACCCAGAAGGTGCGGTCGCCGCTCTCAGGTAGTGCGGGAAGGAGATCATCCAGGCGATCTAGTATAGGCGCTAGAGTCCCCTGCTGCTCCAGTGTTCGCAGGCGGACGGCAAGTTGAGAGATATCGGACTCACCCCATAGTTCCTCAACATCGTTTCTCCTGAGGCTTCCGGGCGGATCCCCCAAGTAAAGCATGCGCACCAGGTTTCGTCGACGTGAGAGACGGTCACCATCGTTCTCCCGATCCTCGCGACTGAGCCGGGGAAACAACAAGTGGAGCAAGGTCGCCTGAGAGGCAGCAGCTTCACCGAGGATGGCGACCACGTCCGGGGTACTGTCATCCAATATCCGCCGAACTTGGTCCGGCGTTCCACCGATATTGGGGTCGCTGACCAGCTCATCAACTTCCCTCGCCAAGGCCTCGCGTACTGAGGGCGACTTCGTCAGAATCCAGCAGTAGCCGAGTACATCGTAGGCGCAGATTTCGCCTCGGACCGATGCCTCCAGCACCGCGAAGCCTCCAATGAGCCGCTTGACCTCTCTGGGCGTTTCGATGGCACCCACTAGGTGATCCCATATGCGCTTCTGATCGTCGGTTTGGGCCTCGTCGAGCCTCACTCCATGATCGTTCAATGCCGCCGTTAGGAGAGCTTCGGTGTCAGACTGAAATAAGGGTCGCAACGGTATCGGATGCTGAATGATTTTCTCGAGGTAGTTTTCACCAGACTGGCGACGTTCCTCACCGACACCGCGACCGAGTGCTTCCACGACCCGCTGTTGATCGTAGGCGACAAGGTAGGAGACTCCTCGGATGTCGCCTACGGCCTTCACGAGCTGCGCAACCTCGCGAACTTCTGCATCCTCGACACGGTCAAGTTCGTCAATGAGTACAACGACCGCGCATTTGCTCTTCTCGATCTTTTGTTCGAGCGCGCGTCGCTCCACATCAGGGCTGCTCGGCTTAGGGGTCAGAAATCCGCGGATGCGAGGGGCCCAGGTCTTCCATCCGAAAATGCCGGTGCCAGCCCCGCCAGCGAAGTCCCATGCGACCGCAATGCTATGCCCGGCAAAGCTAATCGCACCCCAGTACTTGTCCAGGAACCCGACGAGCGATTTGACCTCCTCTCGGTTGCTCCGCCCCATCGCGTCGCGCAATGCGTTGAAGAAGCCCACTAGGAGTTCATCGCGGCCCTTGAATAGCCAGGGATTGAAATAGGCGACGATGGTACGGTCCATCGTACCCAGTTTCTCGCGAGTGAGGTTCAGCACACTCGACTTTCCGAGGCCCCACCGACCGGTTAGCCCCACAACGTAGCCGGTCGCCCAGCGGCCCACCAACTTGCCCTCGTCGTCTCGTTCTTCGGCAACAAGGGCGCGAACCAAACTCGCTACGAAAGGTCCACGATCAAGCTTGTCACCGATGTTGTTACGGATGGGGCGATCTTGGAGTGCCGCATTGGCTTGCTCATTTGCCACCCGATTTCCCCTTGTCCCCCGCTTGCGTGCTCCGCGTCGATGCTTGCGTGCATGGCCAGAAGCCTAGCAGTTGGTCCGCGAGGTCAAAAGCTCTAACCAGTGTCTACGCCTGCTCGACCGACCGCTCGCGGGAACGCTGTGCGCCCAACATTATGGCCGAAACAGGACACAAGCGATCACCGCCGCCGCAAAGTTTTGAGTTGTGCTGTCCACCCCAAAATCGATTCTCAAGCCTCGGCCAGGCGCCTACTCATAAGGCGGCATATGCAGTCCCTTGGGGGATCGGCCGACAAACCGCCCAGATCCCGCCACAAAACCACCCGGATCCCGCCACAATCGCGTGTCAGGCATGGGCCATGGCCGCCATCAGGGAAGCCCTGTTTCCGGAAGACGCCGCCGGCGTCCTGGACATCTGGCGCGAGTTTGTCGCCAGCCCTAGCGTCAGCCTGGACTATCAGGGGAACGAATCCGAATTCGCCGATCTTCCGGGCAAATACGCCGCTCCGGAAGGGCGGGTGCTGCTGGCGGCGGCGGACGACCGGATCGACGGGTGCGTCGCTTTCCGCAAGGTCAGCGATGCGATTTGCGAGATGAAGCGGCTTTATGTCCGCCCACGTGCGAGAGGCTGCGGGCTGGGCCGCTTGCTTGTCGAGAAACTGATCGCCGCAGCCAGGTCGTCGGGATACGCGGAAATGCGGCTCGATGTGCTGGCGGAGTTCGAAGCGGCGCAGAAGTTGTACGCCGATCTGGGCTTCGTTCCTGCCGAGCCCGTGTCATTCAGCCCGTTGCCGGGGACGCTCTTCCTTGGGCTGCGACTGCGATAGACGGGGACGGGATTTCAGGCCGGCGGTGTTGTGCCCGCATGGGAAGAGTTTGCTGCCGATGCACAGGCCCACCCCCGGCCCCGCCCGCATGCGGGAGGGGAACGAGACTTGCCGAGCCTATGGCGAGGCTAGTCGCAGCGGGGTGGGTATTCTCTCAACTTTCGTCCACCACCCCAAATCAGACGTCTCTCAGCTTCGTCACCCCGGGCTTGCCCCGGGGTCCCGCTGTTCTTCAGGCGTTAAGTCCGTTCATGCTGAGCTTGTCGAAATAAGGCGTACAGGTCGGACAAGTCCCGCTCCCTGTCCATGGCCCTGCCCGAAACGAAGCGGGACCCCGGGTCGAGCCCGGGGTGACGGTTGGGATTGGGGCAGCTTCCCGCCCCCCAAGACCGACTCTCAGGCCCTGGCCGGACGCCTACTCGTAAGGTGGCTTGTGCAGGCCCTTGGGGCTCAGCGTGAAGATCTCGCAGCCGTCCTCGGTGATGGCGATCGAATGTTCGAATTGCGCGGACAGCGACTTGTCGCGGGTTACCGCGGTCCAGCCATCGCTCAGCAGCTTTACCGGCGGCTTGCCGAGGTTGATCATCGGTTCGATGGTGAAGAACATGCCGGGCTTGAGTTCGGGTCCCGTCCCCGGCCTGGCGGCATGGATGACCTCCGGCGCGTCGTGGAACAGCCGGCCCAGCCCGTGCCCGCAGAACTCGCGCACGATGCCGTAGCGGTGCGCCTCTGCATGGCGCTGGATGGCTGCGCCGATATCGCCCAGCCTTTTGCCCGGCCTTGCCTGCTCGATCCCGAGCATGAGGCATTCATAGGTCACGTCGACCAGCCGGCGTGCCTTCAGCGGCACGTCGCCCGCCAGATACATCCGGCTCGAATCGCCGTGCCAGCCATCCAGCAGCGGCGTGACGTCGATGTTGAGGATATCTCCGTCCTTGATCGTCTTTTCCGACGGGATGCCGTGGCACACCACGTGATTGATCGAGATGCAGCAGCTGTGCGCATAGCCGCGATAGCCGAGCGTGGCCGGGAGAGCGCCGCCGTCGAGCGTCATCTGCCGGACGGCATCGTCCAGTGCCGCGGTGGTGACGCCGGGCTGCACCAGCGGAGCCAGCTCGTCCAGTATCTCGGCCGCCAGCCGCCCGGCACGGCGCATACCCTCGAAAGCCTCCGGGCGATGCAGCTTGATCGTGCCGTCCCTCAGGACGGTCTCATCGTCGGTCACGGTCTGGTACTGGTTCATGCCTGCCCATGTAGCGAGACATGACCAAGATTGCGAGGCGTTAGGGCGTGACCGAGAAATACTCCCGATAATCAGGCTTCACCGTGGCCAGCACCGGCTTCGTCAACGGCAAAGTCACTTCGTAGCTGCCCTCCGCATAAGGGCCGGCGGCATAAGGCGGTATGAGGAAACCGATACGGTTGAACGCCTTGCCGCTGGACGAACCGAGGATGATGGTCGCATCCAGCGGATCGATGCAGTCGTTGAATTCCGGAACCGTCATCTCAAAGTCGCCGCGGCGCTTTGCCCGCTCCCGGTCGAGCGCAGCGCAAAAGCCGGTTCGGATCGCTTGCACGAACGCGCTTTCGGAAGTGAAGAGGGCAAGCGTGTCGCGCGCCTGGGCCGCGCGCTTGTCCCACAGCAGCGCATCGAAACCGGACATCCCGTGGGCGCCGCCGGTGTAGACATATCGTTCGGCGGACAGCGAGAGGAAACGCGGCGTATCCGTCACCACTTTCCATTCCTGCTCGAATGAGCGGCTCCTGCAACTGACGCAATCGGGCGGCGAATCCTTTTGCGCCTCTTCCCACTCTCCGCGCGTTTCGGAATAAATGCGCTTGCGGTCGGCAAGGAGCCGGGCCGCAAGCGGCGCGATGGCGCTGGCCTTTGCCGGCCAGGCATATTTGAAGCTCCACGAACCTTCGCCTTCCTCTTCAGCGAAGTTTTCAGCCTTGGCAGGCGATGCGGTCGCCGAAGGTCCGGGAGACGCTGCCGGCGCTTCTGCCCTGGCCTCGTCGCTGTTCCCAGTTTCCGTGTTGGAAGGCGTCTCACCGCTGCACGAAGCAAGCGCGATACAGGCGAAAAAAGCAAACGACATGCGTCTCACGGGATTTTCCTCTCGCACTAAGCGGGGGCCAAGGACTAGATGGCTCGCAAGATGACCGAGAAAAACGCATTGATCCAGCCCGATCGCGGGCAGAAAGCCACTTCGATCCGCCTCGTCGACAAGGCAGGGCTCGAGGACTTCGTGAAGTCGCTGTCCCAGCCACAGCGCGATGCCCTCGCCGCGCAGAAATTCGAAGCGGACGGATATCAGTTTGCGATCCTGCCCGACGGTGACGGCTGGTCGGTCGCGGCCGGGGTAGCCGACAGCGCGGAGCTATCCAGCTGGTGCATGGCCAAGCTTGCCGAAGCGCTGCCGGCCGGCACTTACCGCCGCGAGGGGAGTGAGCCGGGCGCCGCGATGTTCGGTTGGGTGACCGGGCAGTACAATTTCGACCGCTACCGCTCCGAACCGGAGAAGGAGGGGCCGCGCATCCTGCTGACCAAGGACGCCAAGGCGATCGATCCGGCGCTGGCCGAGGCTGGGGCCGTCGCGCTGGTCCGCGATCTGGTGAACACACCCGCCGAAGACATGGGGCCTGCCCAGCTCGAGCACGAGGTGGAGTATGTCGCCAAGGCCGCGAACGCCGATTTCCGCGTGACCAAAGGCGACATGCTGGAGCGCGAGTTTCCGATGGTCCACATGGTCGGGCGGGCTGCCGGACGGTCCCATGCGCCGCGCATGATCGAAGTCGAATGGGGCAGCGCGAAGCACCCGCGCATTGCCGTTGTCGGCAAGGGCGTGTGCTTCGATTCCGGCGGGCTCGATATCAAGCCCTCGTCCGGCATGCTGCTGATGAAGAAGGACATGGGCGGTGCCGCCCATGCACTGGCGCTGGCGCGGCTGATCATGGAAAGCGGCCTGAAGGTAAGGCTCCACCTGCTGATACCCGCAGTCGAAAACGCGGTTTCCGGCAATGCTTTCCGGCCGGGCGACATCCTGCGCTCGCGCAAGGGGCTCTCGGTGGAGATCGGCAACACCGATGCCGAAGGGCGGCTGATCCTGGCCGATGCCCTCGCCCGTGCCAGCGAGGAGAAGCCGGAGTTCGTCCTCGATTTCGCGACCCTGACCGGCGCGGCCCGCTCGGCGCTGGGGCCGGATCTGCCGGCGCTGTTCACGCGCACGAACGAAACCGCCGAAGCGCTGCTCGGCGCCGGCGCCGACAATGACGATCCCTGCTGGCGCCTGCCGCTGCACGACGGCTATCGCGAATATCTCAAATCCGAAATCGCCGATACGTCCAACGCCCACGGGAATGCCTTTGCCGGCGCGAGCGTGGCGGCCCTGTTCCTCGACCGTTTCGTCGGCGAAGGGATCGACTGGGCCCATTTCGACACCTTCGCCTGGCGGCCGAATGCCAAGCCGGGGCGGCCCAAGGGCGGCGATGCGCTGGGTCTGCGTGCCGCCTGGCACATGCTGAAGCGACGTTTCGGGTAACTTGCGTGATCGGCATGACCCGTCTAAGCGCGCCGATCTTCGATTTTGGGGAAAACAAGCACTTGCCAGTCACGGATTCCCATACGCGGAGCGACTTTCCGGAGGGGCTGCTCGCTCTGACCGGCCCGAGCGCCGTGGCAGAGGAAGACCATCTGCCGGTGCGCGGCGATCTGGCGCATATCAAGCTCGCCGGGCGCTATTTCGTGCCCCATTACGCCGTGCCCATGCCGCACAAGGTCAAGGCACTCGTATCGCTGCGGGCTGCCGCCAGGCCTGATGCCGAACAGATCTGCGAACTGCCGGCAGGCGACGGCTTCGACGTGCTCGACATCACAGGCGGCTGGGCCTGGGGCCAATATGGCGAGGACGGGCCGGTCGGCTACGTCCCCATGAGCAACCTGCAAGCGTCATGACCGCGACGATCTTCATTGACGGCGCAGTCGGGACCACGGGCCTGGAGATCGTCGAACGGCTGGCCGGAAGGCCGGAATTCTCCGTGCTCACGCTGGACGAGGAGCGGAGAAAGGACGCGTCGGCGCGGCGCGACGCATTCCATGCCGCCGATTTCGCAGTGCTGTGCCTGCCCGATGACGCGGCGCGCGAGGCGGTGGCGCTGGCGGAAGGCTCGAAGGTCCGCATTGTCGATGCCTCCACCGCGCATCGCGTAGCGCATGGCTGGACGTATGGCTTTCCCGAACTGGTCGGACAGGACGCGGTCGCCTCATCCGGCCGGGTCAGCAATCCGGGCTGCTATCCGACAGGCTTCCTCGCGCTGGTCGCGCCGCTTGTGAAAACCGGACTGCTGCCCGCCGATTGGCCTTACACCTGCAATGCCGTTTCCGGCTATTCGGGCGGCGGCAAGTCGCTGATCGCCCGCTTCGAGGACGATACCGACATCGCCTTCCGGAGCTATGGCCTGGGTCTGGGCCACAAGCACGTCCCGGAAATGCAGCAGCATGCGGGGCTGGCCTTGTCTCCCGTCTTCGCGCCGGCAGTAATCCCGGCCCATCGCGGCATGGTTGTCGAAGTGCCCTTGCCGCTTTCCGCCATGCCCCGCACCGGCTCTCCCGATGCGATGCGCGGAGCCCTCGCCGACGCCTATGCCGGCAGCGAGATCGTGACCGTCCACGAAGACCGGCCCGCCGAGCTGCTACTGCGCGTCTCGATGGCGCCATCGGACCGGCTGGACCTGTACGTATTCAGTGCCGAAGACGGCAGCCAGGCGCGGCTGGTCG
>JAGREL010000020.1 GCA_020446575.1 Novosphingobium sp.
CGACGAATACGCCGTCGAGCACGAAAGATGTCACCCCAAGCATCGGCAGCAGCACGACCCATCCGGCATAGCTCAGGGCGGTCTGTGCGACTTGCGCATCGGTGCTGAAACTCATGGCGAAGCGGCCTCCCGCAATCAGGTAGGCGAGGCAGATCGCGGCTCCCGTCAGCCATCCCCACAGCAGGTTGGCGCGCAGCGCCGAACGGAACCGGTCGTGATCGCGCGCGCCCCTCGCTTCGCCGCACAGTACCTGTGCCGCGTTCTCGAAGCCGTCGAGGATCAGCGTCGAGAGCATGAACAGCTGGAACAATATTCCGTTGGCCGCCAGAATCACCGGCCCCTGCTGCGCGCCGCCGCGCGCCAGGATCAGCATCGCGCCGGTCAGCAGCAGGGTGCGCAGGAACAGGTCGCGGTTGAGCGCGAACAGCCGCTTGAGCGCGTCTAATTGCCATGTCGCCGCATCGGTGAAGCGGCTGGCTGCCTGCCGGGCGGCGGGATCGGCCGCCACGATCGCGCCGACCACCGCGAGCTTGAGCAGTTCGGAGCTGACCGTCGCAACGGCCACGCCTGCCACGCCCCAGCCAAGCAGCAGCACCAGCGCGAGGTCCAGCGCGATATGGACGACATTGGCGACGATCTCGATGACAAGGACGATCCGCACCCGCCGCTGTCCGATCAGCCAGCCGATCAGCACGCAATTGATCAGCCATGCCGTCGCCGCCCAGTAGCGGATATCGATGTAGGTCTTCGCGTCTGCGGCGACTTGTCCGCGCGCTTCGAGCAGGTCCAGTCCTACGGAAACCGTGAGCGGGCGGAGCAGCATCAGCACCACGCCGATTGCCACCGCTACCGCCACGCCTCTGGCAAGCGTTGTCGCCCGTTCCTCGCTGTCGCCGCTGCCCGCTGACTGGGCGGTCAGGGCGATCGTCCCGGTGCGCAGGAAATTGAAGCATACGAGCAGGCCCATCATGAACTTGGCACCCAGCTCGACCGCGCCCTGCGCTGCGGCGTCTCCCAGCCTGCCGATCACCCACATGTCGGCGAGGCCGAACAGGGCAGTCGCGACATTGGTGAGCATTGCCGGCAAGGCGATGGCCCAGACGAGGCGGGATGGCCCCGGATCGGAAGAGGCTTGCCTGTTCACCCGAAGGCCGGTCGCAGCCTATCGCCGTTGCGTCAATCGCAACCGTGACAAGCGCGGGATAAGCCCATAGCAACCGGGCATGGACGAAGGGCCTGACCTGGGTGCATGTGTAGAGAAGCTGCTCTGCACGGCGGTATCGAGCGTCTCGCGGCAGGGCGGCGGCGACCTTTCGGCTGTTCATATCATACGGCTGGGCAATGGCGAGCAGGTGATCGCCAAGCAGACGCCGCAGGCCGAAGCCGAAGCGGCGATGCTGCAGGCTATCGCGGAGGCCGGCGCGCCGGCGCCTGAAGTGCTTGCAGTGGAAGCAAACCTGCTTCTGATGAGTCGCTGCGAGGGCAGGAGTGGGCCGGGTGCATCATGGGATTCGCTGGCGGAAGTGCTCAATCGTCTGTGGTCCGCTTCGGGCACGCGGTACGGCTGGCCGGACGATTACGGCTTCGGTTTCGTCGAGCTTCCCAACAGCTGGCAAGAATCCTGGTCCGATTTCTGGAGCGAACGCCGTCTGCTGTGCCATCTGGAGCAGCTTCCTTCGGACCTTGCCGGGCGTATCGAGGGATTCGCACGGTCGATCTCCGACCATTTGCCCGCAAAGCCATCGCCATCTTTGCTGCATGGCGATCTCTGGGGCGGCAACATCATGGCGTCAGGCGGCGAGGTAACGGGGCTGATCGATCCGGCGTGCTATTACGGGCATCGTGAAGTCGATCTCGCGATGCTCGGCCTGTTCGACCATCCGCCGCGCCGCTTCGTAGATGCGCTGGAGCTGGAGCCGGGATGGGAAGAGCGCCAGCCGGTCTACCGCCTGTTCCCCCTGATCGTTCACCTGCGGCTGTTCGGGGAAGGCTATCGCACCCCGCTCGAAGCCGATCTGCGGCGGCTGGGGTGCTGACGCAGTGCGGACTTCTCATTCGGTCCGACTGGGATTAGCTTGCCGCAAGACGCGGGAGAGTAACCTTGGACCATCGACTGTTTTACGTCATCGGCGATTTCGTGGCCAATCTTGTGCTGGGGGTGATCGTCGGTTTGATCAGCTGGGCGATCGTCGGCCCGGGCTGGAACATGATCGTCGCCATGTTCGTCATGATGGCGGTCGGCATGCTGGCCGGGCTGATCGGCTTCTTTCCGGCGGCGATCAAGCTGGGCGCGATGGAAGCCATGGTGCCGCTGATGTTCACGGGCATGCTGAGCGGCATGGTGGTCGGCATGATGGCCGCGATGATGCCGCTGCCGCTGGCGAACGCCGTGGTTCTGGGTGCGGCGAGCGGCTTTGTCGGCATCGGTTTCATCTGGATCGCCAACAGCATGCTGCGCGGCGTCACGCGCGAGGCCGAGGAGAGCTGAGATGCCGGACCTTGCAACGCAGGCGAAATGGGACAGGCTGGCCCCCCGTTTCGACACGATGGCCGCCAAGGGCGCCGAGGAGCGCTGGCAGCCCTTCAAACAGGGCCTGTTCGAGAACATGGACGGCAAGATCCTGTTCCTCGCGCTCGGCACCGGGCTCGACATTCCCTTCTTCCCGACCGGCAAGGATATCACCGCGATCGATATCAGCCCGAAGATGGTCGAGGAGGCGCAGGAACGGCTTGCCGCTTACGACGGGACAATCGAGGCGCATGTCATGGACGTGCACGAAATGCCGTTCGAGCCGGAAAGCTTCGATCAGGTGTTCACCAGCTGCACCTTCTGTTCGGTGCCCAACCCGGTCGAGGGGCTGAAGGCGCTCCACCGGGTGCTCAAGCCCGGCGGCAAGCTGTTCATGTTCGAACACACCGGCAGCCGCTTCTATCCCTTCAAGCCGATGATGAACCTGATGACGGTGTTGACCCGCAAGATCGGCCCCGACATGAACCGCACCACCGTCGCCAATGTGAAGGCTGCCGGCTTCAAGGTGACCGAAGTCAACAACGTCTTCCTTGATGTGGTGAAGACGATCAAGGCGGTGAAGCCGGCGTAAGAGGCCGGGGTTCGGGGCGGACCTGCTGATCTATGACCTCGGCGAGCTCCATTTCGATGCGCAGCGTTACGAGATCGTCTTCGACACGCCGACAGGCGCCACGCCCGGGCGAATTGATCGACGCGTCAAGCGGCCATGTGCTGCGCGGCGATCATCCCGAAAACCGAGGAGCAGCCGATCGAATGTCCGGCCCCGATATAATGCGGGCCGGCGATCGGCGAGGCGCAGTTGCCGGATGCATACAGCCCTTCGATCACGGAACCGTCCGGACGTAGCACGCGGGCGTGTTCATCGGTCACCGCGCCGCCGCAGGTGCCGACATCGCCGATCTGCAGCGGCGCGGCCCAGAAGGGCGGCTTGCTGATCGTCCCCATGCAGGGATTGGCGTAGGTCGGATCGCCGTAATAGCGGTTGTAGGAGCTTGAGCCCTTGCCGAAGTCCTCGTCCACGCCCTTTTCGCTCATTGCGTTCCAGCGCTTGACCGTAGCCTCCAGACCGGCGGGATCGATGCCGCATTTGCGGGCGAGCCCTTCCAGCGTCTCGTCCACCTTGACCATGTCCTTTTCGAGCCATTGCTTCGGCATCTTTCCCGGCATGGCGAAGCCGAAGACGTAACGCTTGCGGTGGTTGATATCCATCACTGCCCAGGCCGGGATTGCCTTGGTCACCTCGTTGCGCGCGTAGGCCGCGCGGCCCACTTCCATGTAGGATGCCCCCTCGTTGACGAAGCGCTGCCCGTCTGCGCCGACGAGGACCATGTGCGGCTTGTGCAGCTCCGGCATCACCTGATTGCTGCCTTCCGGGCTCTCGTCGTTCTCGAAGCCGGGAATCCACCACGCTTCGTCCATGTAACCAAGCGCCGCCCCGGCTGTGGCCATGGCCTGGATCGCTTCGCCAGTATTGCCGATATTGGCATGGGTCCATTGCGTGGAGATCGGCTCTTTCTGGTACTGTTTGCGCATGGCGCTGTTGCGCTCGAACCCGCCTGCCGAGATCAGCACGCCGCGGATGGCGCGGATGGATTGCTCGCGCCCGTCCATATTGGCGCGCACTCCGGTCACGCGCCCTCCTTCGGTTTCGAGGTCGACGAGGCCGGCATCGGTCCGGATGTCGCAGCCGAGCTTCAGCGCGGCTTCCAGCAGACGACCCTGCAGCGCCGCTCCTGCCGAGTACAGCGTCTGCCCGGTGATCTTGCCCCAGATCGTGCGCAGGCCGATCTCGGCCGCCTTGCGTTTGCCTGCCCAGGTGACCGCCACTTGCATCAGCTTGGCGGATTCGGATGAACGGGCCGGAACGGGAAAATTCTGGCTCTTGAATTTCGCCTTCCATGTGCCCAGCCGGTTGGCGTTGTAGATGGCTGCTTCAAGCGCACGTCCCGCCGCATTGCCACCGGGTAGCGTGTCATAATAGTCCGAGTATCCGTGGCAGCGCAGCAGGGGCACGCCCTGGCCTTCCATCATGTCGACCAGCGGCGCGACGCCATCGACGAATGCCTCGCGCCGGGCTGGGGTTGAACCCGGATCGTCTTCGGGGACGAAATTGGCGAGATAGGTAAGCGCCGCCTCACGCGAATCGGCGATACCTTCGCGTTGCATCAGGGGATTGTTGGGAAGCCACAGCACACCGCCCGACAAGGCCGAGGAACCGCCGATCTGCGGCAGTTTTTCGAGCAGGATCGGTTGCAGGCCGGCCAGTTTCGCCGTGATCGTGGCGGTCAGTCCGCCGATGCCGCTGCCGACAATCACGATATCGCAGCTCGTGTCCGCCATCGTCTGGCCTCCTCTTCCCGCGCGATGCTCTTCGGGCCGCGCTTGCCGCGCCTGATTGCAGTCACCGGACGATTGCGCAACCGGATTGGCGTCTTTCGACTCGCGCCGGGCAGCGGGATAGCTAGTATCCGAACTCAGCCGGCCTCGTGGCGAGTGAGCCCGAGAGCCGAAAAACAAAAGGGGCGATTGTGATGGGACAGGAACCGCAATTCGGGATGCAGCGTCTGCAGCGCTCGATGGTTTTCGAAAAGCCGGGTCCGTCAAAGCTGGACGAAGGGGTCTGGCTGGATCGGATCCAGCCCGGCGGTCGTAACGGCCCCAACGACGAAGTGCTCGAGGATTTTCCGGGAGGGCGGGTCTGGACCGATTCCTGGATGCTCGGCTCCCAAAAGGAAGCGTTCCAGATGCTGGTTCCCGACATCCGGCTTCCGGCCAACCAGCTCTGGCCGCTCCACTGGCACGATTGCTGGATCGCCGTGGTCATCCTTGAGGGCTCCTGCCTGATCGGCGACTGGCTGATGCAGGAAGGCGATATCCTGATCTCGGCAGCAGAGCTGGAATATGGACCGCTGGTGATCGGCCCGAGCGGTTGCCAGCTGTTCGAGCTGTTCGCCCAACTTCACCTTTCGCCGGGGGGCTATGCGCTGGAATATCGCGACCATCCGACGCTGATCGGCGGCGATCACGTGTTCAGGGAGCGTTCCGAACTCAACAAGCGCAACGAGGGGCGCAGCACGCTTCCGGTCGAGGGCGTCGAGGGGTTGATCAAGGCCCGTCTCGAACCCGGCAAGCGCTGGGACCTCGGCGAGCCGGACGATCCCGACCGGGGCGTCATGGGATACACCGCGCTTGCGCCGGGCGAGGCGATCCCACCGCATTCCTACGCCGACTGGCACGGGATTTTTGTGATGAAGGGCGGCATGCGCCTCGGCGACAGGGAACTCGCCAAGGGAGAGGTGGTCCTGGCTGAACCCGGTGCGCAGCTTGCCGCAATTCAGGCCGGCCCGGACGGCGCAGAGATTTTCGAAACAGCCCGCACGGCCAAAGGAATGGATCGACAGTCATGAATAGATTCGAAGCGGATTTTCCGAGGGGCAAATGCCCGATTTACGCCTTCGGCCCGGACAGCCCGTCCGTGCCCGTGGTGCTGTTCTTCCCGGACGCCTTCGGTCCCCGTCCGGCTTCCTTTGCAGTGGCGGAGGAACTCGCTGCGGAGGGCTGGCGCGTGCTGATGCTGGACCAGTTCTACGAGCATATTCCCTACGAACCGATCGCGCCGAATTCGATCTTCGAGGAAGGCCCTATGCGCGACCGGGTCATGGAGATGTTCGGCTCGATCACGATGGAAAAGATCGATGCCGATGTGCAGGCCATGCTCGATCTCGCCGCTGCGCGCTCCGATCCGGGCGCGCCTTTCGCTGCGATCGGGTACTGTATGGGCGGGCGCTATGTCCTCAGCGCGGCCTGCGCTTCGGAGCGCGTCGTCTTTGCCGGGGCATTCCACGCCGCGAACATCGCTCCGGCGGAGGGGGACAGCCCGCATCATCGCCTCGGATCGGCCAAGGGACGCATCTACATCGGCGTGGCGGGAGTCGATCCGATGTACGACGCGGCGGAGCATGGCAGGATCGCCGAGGCGCTGCGCGCGGCCGACGCCGACCATATGATCGAATCCTATCACGGCGCCGCGCATGGCTTCGTCTTCCCGGACCTCCCGATCTACGAAGAAGCCGCCGCAAGCAGGCACATGCGCAGGCTGAAGGAGAATTTCGCCGAGCTGTTCACCGGCTGAAACTTTGCTGGGGGAGAGGAACGATGATGCGAAGGGCCCTGTTCGCGGGAATGGCGCTCGCCGTGGCAACGGCGGGTGCGGGTGGCACTCATGCCATGGAAGCGCCGATGATCATTGCCGGGGGCGAGCTGGACCCGGCCTACTATCAGGGCGCGGACGTCTATCTTGCCACGCCCCGGCCACCCGATGTGCCGCCGGTGCGGGCCTGCAAGCTGGCGGAGAGTTATATCGCGCTGGTCAACGCCGGTGAATATGCGGCGGTGGCGGCGCTCTATGCGGACAATGCGACATTCCTGGAGCCGATGCGCAAGACGCTGCGCGGCCGCGAGGAGATCGAGGCATTCTACACCGGGCAGATCGGCAGCATGAAGCCGATTCTCGCGGCGGTTTCCTATCTCGGCAACGACCGCGAATGCATGGTCGAGATCGCGCTGCAAACCGAGATCGGAGGCGAGCCGCGCTTTGTGCTGGTCTCGATCGACCATTTCATCCTCGGCGCGGACGGAAAGATTGTCAGCATGACTGCCTTCGGACGGCCTCCGCGCAAGGTGGAGTGATCGGCGTCAGGCCATCGCTTCGAAAACCGCTTCCGGGTCAAGCCCTTCGAGCGGTTCGTGCGGAGTCATCGAGAATTCGCGCCGGTCGAAGATCGGTATCGATTCCTCTGCCTGCGGCAGCTGGTAGTTGAAGCACACGCCCATGCGTCCGGGGCCCATCTCGACTGCGCGCTTGTCCATCTGCGGCTCGTAGATCCGGGCTCCGGAAATGAAGATCGCCCGGCGCAGCAGCGTCGACCATTCGGCCACGTCCGCCGGGAAGCCGTGCTTCCATTTCGAAACGCGCTTGATGTCCAGCCCTGCAAAGCGATCGGGACCTTCGATCATGGTCTCGTTGAGCTGCCAGCGCAGTCGCTCCTCGCCGTTCTTTTCAAGGGTGGCGGTTGTTCGGCCATCGACCCTGTCAGCCACACGCATGTCGAAAGTCGTGGCTTGCGTATCCTGCGCGTGAGCGGCGGCGAGGATCGCGAGATCGAACAGATGCGTGCACTGCTGGGCCGGATCGCGATTGGCGACCTCGCTCAGCGGCTCTCCGGTAAGCGATTTCGCAATGAAGTCGGGTGCCCCGGTGCAGGCCGTCCAGGGCGTGCGCACACCCCTGGCGGCGACCTTGGTGACGATGCCGTCGGCGTGATCGATCCGCAGGTGGAAGCAATGCATGTCGTCTTCCAGCGCCGCGCCGATCCAGCCGGGATTGGGCCGCAGAACGATCCTTCGCCACAACCCCGGCGGCCAGATAGGGTATTCGCTTTCGTTCACGTCTATTCCTTTGCCGCCCGTCCCTTGTAGCTCAGGCGCCATTCGGGCGGGAACTGGGCGTCGTTGTCCTTCACGGCGGAGGCAAGGCCTTTCTCGAAAGTCTCGCCGTCTACGGCGATCCCGCCGCCTTCCTCCTTGACCAGCGGCAACATGCCTTCAAGCCATCCGGAGAGCACGCTGCCCATGTACTCACCCTGCTGCTGCTTGAAGATCTCGAAGAAGGTTTTCTGCATGACGACGGTGTCGGTCGGACGGTTGCGGGCGCAGGCGAGGGCGTATTTCATCGTCTCGTCCTCCAGCTTGTCTCGAGGTACGACGCTGTTGACGAAATGCAGGTCCTTCATTTCCTGCGCGGTGAAGGGCCGGCCGGTAAAGACCATTTCCATGAAGGGCCTGAGACCCATCATGACAGCCCACTGCCACTGCCGCGCAGCCCAGCCGACGTAGCGGAAGGCGGAATGGCCGAATAGCGCCTCATCCGACGAGATGACGATATCGGCGTCGGCGGCCTGATAAAAATGCCAGCCGTAGCAATAGCCCTTGGCCTCGATGATGCTGATCTTTTTGAAGTCCTGCAGGCTTCTGAGGCCGAACCGGGCATCGGCGTAGAGGTTCGTGATCTGGGCGATGTGGCGGTAGGAATCCTTGGGCGGATACGTGACGTCCTCGTCCTCGCCGATGCCGAATTCGGGCAGGCAGGAATAGTCGGGGTCGCCGTTGAACATGCCCGCCATTTCCGGAAGGTCGGCGCCACTGCCGAAATGTTCGCCGACGCCGCGGATGATCAGCACCTTGACGTCATCGTCGACATTGGCGCGCAGCACGAGGTCGGCATAGCGCTGGCGTGCGGCGATGGTTGGCGCGTTGAGGAAGCCCGGCCGGTTGAGCGTGATCGTTGCGATCTTGGTCTCAGGGTCCTTCTCGTAGAGCATGATCTGCTCGGGCGAAGGGCGCTCCGCTTCCTTGCTCATTGTGCTGCCTCCTGCTCGGCCCGGCTTTCGATCAATTGGCCAAGCTCGTGCAGCTTGATCTTGCCGGTCGCGGTTCGTGGAATTTCGTCCTCTGCGATGAAGACGATGCGGCGCG
>JAGREL010000021.1 GCA_020446575.1 Novosphingobium sp.
GCGAATTCGAAGCTGGCGGTTACGCTGCCCTTGTCCTCGCCCGCGCGCACCAGACCGCTGTCCGCCCGGTTGCCAAGCACAAGCCCCAGCGCGTCGAGCAGGATCGACTTGCCCGCGCCGGTCTCTCCGGTCAGCACGCCGAGGCCGCCGGGGAAATCGAGGTCCAGCGCCTCGATCAGCACGATGTTGCGGATGGAAAGCCGGGTGAGCATGTTCGCGACCCGTTTTAGCCGAACCGCAAGGGCGCGTCACGATATCCGGTGCACTTCTCCCCTCCCGCAAGCGGGAAGGGAACGGGAAGCTCAGGTCGCCTCGGTTCCCGGCGCGTATTCGTTCATCAACGCGAAGGCCCTGCGGTACCATTTGCTCGCACCGTAGTTCGCGCCGAGCACCGCTGCGGACTTCTGCGCCTCTTCGGGAACGCCCAGCGCCAGATAGCATTCGACCAGCCGATACAGCGCCTCGGGCGTGTGGCTGGTGGTCTGATAGTCGTCGATCACCGTGCGGAAGCGAATCGTGGCGGCAAGCCACTTTCCGCTGCGCTGGTAGAAGCGGCCGATGGTCATCTCCTTGCCGGCCAGGTGATCGTTGACGAGATCGATCTTCAGCCGCGCGTCGCCGGCATAGTCCGTGCCCGGATAGCGGCGGACGACTTCGGTCAGAGCCTGCTTGGCCTGCTCGGTGACTTTCTGATCGCGCGAGACGTCGCTGATCTGCTCGTAGTAGGAAATGGCGACAAGGTAGAAGGCGTATGGCGCATCCTTGTTGCCCGGATGGATCGACAGGAAGCGCTGCGCCGACTGGATCGCCTTCGAATAGTCGCGGGCGACGTAGTAGCTGAAGGCGCTCATCAGCTGGGCGCGACGTGCCCAGGGCGAATAGGGATGCTGGCGTTCAACCTCGTCGAACAGGGCAGCCGCCTGCTTGGTGTCGCCTTTGTCCAGCCTGGTCTTGGCGGCCATGTAGAGCGTGTCGACATCGCGCGCGACATAGGCGGTGTCCTTGTTCTTGCCCCCTCGCCCGCCGCAACCGGAGGTCAGGACAAGGGCGCTCATGGCGACGGCAAGAACGGCAAGCTTCAGCGGCGATCTCTCAAACATGGCGGGGTCTATAGCCACCGCCGACGTGAACGCCAAGTGAAGTTGCAGATCATCCGCGCCACTTATCCGCCGCGTCACTGGACGGTAAAACCACCGTCAACGGCGAGCGCCTGACCGTTCACGAAACTTGCGGCGGGGCTGCACAGCCAGAGCACGGCCTCGGCGATCTCGATGGGCTGGCCGAGCCGCCCGATCGGATCGTTGGCCAGAAGCTGTTCCGTCATTTCCGGAGAGATCGAACGCTGCCACATCGGCGTATCGATCATGCCGGGGCAGACCGCGTTGACGCGGATGTTGCTGCGCACATATTCGAGCGCGGCAGACCGGGTGACGCCGACCACGCCGTGCTTCGATGCCACATAGGCTGATAGTCCACCCACCCCGACAAGGCCGGCACTGGAAGCGCAGTTGACGATCGCGCCACCGCCTTGCCTGAGCATCTGCCGGATCTCGTGGCGCACGCACAGCCACACGCCCCGAAGGTTGATGGACATGATCCTGTCCCAGCCCTCCAGGCTGTAGTCTGCCGTCATGGCCGGCTCGCCGTCGATGCCGGCCCCGTTGAAGGCGGCATCGATTCGCGAATAGGCGGATACGGTCTGCGCGACGGCACTTTCGACCGCCGCGTCATCGGCCACGTCGCAGGCAATGAACATGCATTCGCCCAGCGCGCCGAATTCTTCCGCGGCCTGTTTGCCGAGGGCTTCGTCGCGATCCACCAGAGCCGTTGCATAGCCTGCCCGGATGAACGCCTCCGCCGTGGCCCGGCCGATCCCGGAACTCGCACCTGTAACGAAGGCAACCTTGTGCCCTTCACTCATCCCCGGCCCTCTCCTTGTTATCGCATCGTCATCGCATCGCGGCGGCACGCGACGCCGGCCGCATGCCCCGCGCGCCACTGTGCACGCGCGAGCGCCGAATGGAGACTAAATCATGTCTCCAAGCCTGCAAATCGGCTTGTCCCGGCGGGAATGAAAGTGGAGCGGCGACGCCCCCGTCAGGCGAAGGCTTCCTCGCCTTCCAGCTTGGTGCGGTGCATCAGCCGGCCGCTGTTGTGATCGTAGGGCATGGCCCGGTGCATCGTGCCGGTGTTGTCCCAGATCACCATGTCGCCCAGCTTCCAGTGATGGCGATAGACGAAGGGCGGGCTTGTCGCCCACTGGCGCAGACGCACAAGCAGCATCTCGCTCTCCGCTATGTCCATGCCCTCGACCTGCAGCGCGGTGCAGCCGAGCACCAGCGACTTGCGGCCCGACTGGTGCTTCCAGACAATCGGCAGCGTGTTGTGGCCGATCGATTGCCACTGCTTCAGCCGCTCGTAGGTGGGCTCCGGATCGTAATAGAGCTGCGAGCGCCACATGGCGTGGACCACCTTCAGCCCCTCGATTTCCTTCTTCTCCTCCTCGGAAAGATCCTCGTAGGCCGCATAGGTGTTGCAGAATTCCGTCTCGCCGCCGGTCTCGGACAGGCGGCGGCTCGACATGATCGATGCCAGGATGGGCACATGGGCCATGGTGCCGTCGATGTGCCAGAAGAACGCGCCCTTGAGGTAATCGGCGTTGGGATTGACCTCAGGGTCCATGGTGATCGGATAGACGAAATCGCCATCCCTGCCCTGAGACTCGGTGTGTTCGTGCGCGAACGTGCCAAGGGTGTGCGTGAAAGCGATCTGCTCTTCGTCGGTCATGTTGATCTCGGGGAACACGATGACGCCGCGCTCCTCCATGATCTTCCGGATTTCCTGGGCCTTTTCGCCGCTGAGCAGGGTCTGCTTGTCGGCATGAATGATCGCGCCGATCTTCGGCGCGGCATCGGTCACTTCCCAGCGGGACGCGGCGGCAACGGTCATTGAGTGTCTCCCCAAGGCGGGCTGTTCTGGCATCAATTGAACACATGTACAGCCGATGCCGGAGTCGCGTCAAGCAAAGCGGATCGCGGGAGAGCTTCCCTCAGCCCGGCACTGTTTCCGGATACCAGCGTTTGCCGAACCAGAAGGCGGCGTTGACCAGCATGATCAGCACCGGAACCTCGACCAGCGGGCCGATCACCGCGGCGAAGGCGACCGGCGAAGCCAGACCGAAAGCGGCGATGGCAACGGCAATGGCCAGTTCGAAATTGTTGCTCGCGGCGGTGAAGGCGATGGCAGTCGTGCGCGGGTAGTCGGCTTCGATCAGCTTGCCCATGAAGAAGCTGATGACGAATTGCAGCACGAAGTAGATCACGAGCGGCACCGCGATGCGCAGCGTGTCGAGCGGCAACCGCACGACGTCTCCGCCCTTGAGACTGAACATGGCGACGATGGTGAACAGCAGGGCGACAAGCGTTACCGGGCCGATGCGCGGCAGGAAATGCCGCTCGTACCAATCGCTGCCCCTGCGCGCGATCAGGACGCGCCGGGTCAGGAAGCCGGCGGCGAAGGGTATGCCGAGGTAGATCAGCACGGCCTGGGCGATCGTCCAGAAGCTGACGTCGATGACACTGCCCTGCAGGCCGAGCAATGGCGGCAGCACGGAAAGGAAGAACCAGGCGTAGACGCTGAAGAACAGGATCTGGAACAGCGAGTTGAACGCGACCAGCGCCGCGACATATTCGTTGTCGCCCCGGGCAAGCTGGTTCCACACCAGCACCATGGCGATGCATCGGGCGAGGCCGATCAGGATAACGCCGGTCATATAGGCCGGCTCGTCCCGCAGGAAAATGACCGCCAGCGCGAACATCAGCACCGGGCCGATCAGCCAGTTCTGGACAAGCGACAGGAGCAGGACGCGCCGGTCGTCGAACACGCGCGGCAGCTCTTCGTAGCGGACGCGCGCCAGCGGCGGATACATCATCAGGATCAGGCCGATGGCGATGGGAATGTTGGTCGTGCCCACCGAAAGCGCATCGAGCGCCGTGGGCAGTCCCTCGAACAGCGTACCCAGCAGCACGCCCAGCCCCATCGCCAGGAAAATCCACAGGGTCAGATAGCGGTCGAGGAAGGACAGCCGGCGGCGCGGTGAAGCCGCAGCCTGCGCTGCGTTCATGCGCCCTGCTCCGCCTTGCAGCTCGCGCCTTCGCCGCGGCCGATGTCCCTCAGCCTCTCGGCAATCGCCGCTTCATCGAGGCTTTCCAGCGGAAGTTCCAGGAACCGGTCGATCCGCTGGAGCAGATGGCGCATGGCCCGCACGAAGGCCTCGCTCTGGCCATCGCCTTCAACTGCGGCCGGGTCCTCGATCCCCCAATGCGCGGTCACGGGATGGCCGAGCCAGACCGGGCACGTCTCTCCCGCCGCATTGTCGCATACGGTGAAGATGAAATCGAAATGCGGCGCATCGGGTCCGGAAAATTCGTCCCAGCTCTTGGAGCGCAAGCCCTCGGTTGGATATCCGAAGGCCTTGAGCTCCCGCAGCGCCATGGAATGCACCTGGCCCTTGGGGTGACTGCCGGCGCTGTACGCCTTGACCCGACCCTCGGCGTAGTAATTCATCAGCACTTCGCCGATGATGGAACGGGCGCTGTTGCCCGTGCACAGGAACAGCACATTGTAGGTCTTCTGGGTCACGGTCGGCTCCGGTCAGCAGCAGGCCAGCTCGGCAACCAGCGGCTCGCACAGTTCCGAGCGCCCACCGCAGCAGTCCCTGGCGAGAAACACCATAAGCTCGCGCAGCCTTGCGATGTCGGCGCGATACTGGATGATCCGACCGCGCCGCTCCGACGTCACCAGCCCTGCCCGTGCCAGTATGCCGAGATGGGTGGAGAGCGTGTTGGCGGGCACTTCCAGTTCACGCGCCAGCTCACCGGCCGGCAGGCCCTCGGGCTCGTGCCGGACCAGCAGCCGGAAAGTGTCGAGCCGCGTCTCCTGCGAAAGCGCGCCGAATGCGGTCAGTGCATCTAAACTCTGCATATTTCGAGAACTATCGAATTATGTGTCAGCGAGCAAGTGCTCCCGATGACTGCCAAAGGCAATTTCCCGAACAAGCGCGGCAAGTCCGACAAGCCCCTCATCCCTGCCATTCCGCCATTGTTTGCCGCGAGCGGGAAACGGTCCGCCGTTCAGCTTGGTTGGCTAAGCCTGCACCGACCTTGTCAATCACCGTATTTTACGGATGAGCCGTGGCCGTTGACGCCCCGTATTCGAGCTGAACACGCGATTTTGTGCCAAATCAGCACACACAATTGTGACAGTACAAAAAAGGGGGTTTACCTTGTTCCGATGCTTGTTAACCATGTTCTTGCCGCACTGCAGCGCGATTCGAAGTGTTCATTATTGAACATTTACGCAGCTGGTCGGCGGAGCGCGGTTCGGGCAACGTTCGCTAACAAGGGGACTCAAGATGAAAGCTTTTCTTGCAGCAATCGGCGCGGGTGCCGCGCTTGCGTACTCTCCTTCGGCCATGGCCTTGGTAATGGGAGACTACACCTTCAACTTCTCCGGCAATTGCGTGGATTGCGCGGAAGCTGCCGAGACAGACTTTTACCCAGTCACCGCGACGCTGATGGTGCAGAACTATGAGCTGGGCACTCCGTTCGAACTCGATAATTTCGTTCAGTTCGATTACGGTGGTTCGAACCTGGTCGGTCCTTTCAGCGTGACGACTTCGAGTATAGTCGACACATTCTACGGTGCGATCGGTGCAGCACCTGGGTCCTATGAAGTCTATTTACACCATAGCGGCTATGCTTACTTCCAAACCGGTACCGATGGAACCTGGGATCTGGGAGACGACTTCGTCAGTTCCCTGGATCAGGGAAACATTGGCGTCTGGAGCCTCACCCAGCCCGGAGGTGTTCCCGAACCCACCACATGGATGACAATGATCCTCGGCTTCGGTCTGATCGGCGGCGCCATGCGTAGCCGGAAGAGCCAGCAGGCAAGAGTGCGCTTCGCCTTCTAGTTTCGCTGCGTTCCCCTGAAGCCACCAAGGACCCCGCCGGAGATACTGGCGGGGTTTTTCATGTCCGCTTCCAATGTTTGACACCCAATAGCGAACTGCCCGCAATTAGCTCAAACGCGCCGTTCCGCCTTGCCGTTCCGCTGCCTGGAACGAGACCTCCGTTCAAAGCCGGACTCAATCTACGCAACCTCATCGAAACACAACAACCCAACAACCGATGGCCCGCCTTTCCTGATAAGAGCGGGCCCTTTGCAATCGGCAATAGCCGAGCGATCAGTTGAAGGGTTCCTCGCCTTCCAGCTTGGTGCGGACCATCAGCCGGCCGCAGGCGGGGTCGTAGGCCTCGGCGCGATGCAGCGTGCCGGTGTTGTCCCACATCACCAGATCGCCGACGCTCCATTCGTAGCTGAAGCTGAAGGGCTCGCTGGTCGCGAAGTCGCGGAGGCCGTGGAGCAATTCGGCACTCTTGCGGTGATCCACGCCAACGACATGATGGGCGGTGCAACCGAGAACGAGCGACTTGCGGCCGTTGCGGTGCTTCCAGACCAGCGGCAGGTCCGCCTCTCCCGCTCCCATGTAGCCCTTCAGCTTGGCAAGGCCCGGCTCGGGATCGTGATAGAACAGCGTGTTCCAGGTGTTGTGGATCACCCGAAGGTCCTCGATCTGAGCCTTCTGCTCCTCCGGCAGAGCCTCATAGGCCGCATAGGTATTGGCGAAGCCGGTATTGCCGGTGCCCTTGGGCGAAGGCACGCGGCATGACAGCAGCGAAGCCAGGATCGGCACGGTGTTGCGGGTGCCGTCGAGGTGCCAGTACAGCGAACCCTTGAGATATTCGGCGCTGGACGGATTCTTCTCGACATCGAGCGTGATCGGATGGACGGCCTCGCCGTGATCGCCCTCGGGCGCGAAATTGCCGAGCGTCTTGGTGAAGGCGACCTGCTCCTCGTCGGATAAATCGATCTCGGGAAAGGCCAGCACACCGCGCTGTTCGAGCAGCTCGCGGATGTCGCCGGCGAGTTCGCCCGAGAGCAGCTCTTCCTTGCTGTTGAGCACGCGGCTGCCGATCTTCGGCTTGATCTCTTCG
>JAGREL010000211.1 GCA_020446575.1 Novosphingobium sp.
TCGACGAGGCCCATGAAATGGGCGGCGTTGCCGGTGGGGAAGGGGCGCTTGGTCAGAAGGAAGGCTCGCTCCAGGGAATTGCCGGAGTGCTGCTACAAAACACCCTGCCGCGCGCCCGGGTGCTCTATGCCTCAGCCACCGGTGCTTCGGACGTCAACAATCTTGCCTATGCTGTGCGGCTTGGCCTGTGGGGACCGGGTACGGCCTTTGCCACGCGCGAGCAGTTCATCAGCGAGATCCGTGACGGCGGCATCGCGGCGATGGAACTGGTAGCCCGCGATCTCAAGGCTTCGGGGCTCTATCTCGCCCGGGCGCTGAGCTTTGCCGGTATTGAGTACGACATTCTACGCCACGAACTCACACCCGAGCAGATCGCCATCTACGACACCTATTCTGAGGCCTGGACGATCATCCACCAGAACCTCGAAGCAGCCCTCGAACTCACCGGTATTGTCGACGGCCTCGAAGATCGCACCTTGAACAGCGGCGCCAAGGCGGCGGCGCGCAGCCGGTTCGAGGGCACCAAGCAGCGCTTCTTCAGCCAGGTCCTGCTGTCGATGAAGCTGCCGTCGATCTACCCGGCAATCGACGAGCATCTGGCACAGGATGAAAGCGTGGTCGTGCAGCTGGTCAGCACGGCGGAATCGATTCTCAACCGGCGGCTGAACGAGCTCGAACCGGAGGAGCGCGAAGCCCTCGACCTCGATTTGTCTCCGAGGGAGGCCATTGCGGACTATCTGGTCCGCGCGTTCCCAACCCGGCAGATGGAAGAGTATGTCGACGAGCTCGGCGATGTCCGCTCGCGCCCGATGTTCGACGATGCCGGTAATCCGGTCACCAATCCCGAGGCCGAGGCGAAGCGCGAAGAACTGCTCGAATACATCTGCGCCATGCCACCGATCCCGACCGCGCTCGATGCCTTGCTCGAACACTACGGCGTCACGGCGGTGGCCGAAGTAACGGGGCGCAGCAAACGCCTGGTGCGCGACGGCTCGGGTCAGCAGCGGCTCGAAAGCCGTTCGCCGCGCACCAACCTTGCCGAGACCAGCGCGTTCATGACCGGGGCCAAGCGCATCCTCGTGTTTTCCGACGCCGGCGGCACCGGGCGAAGCTACCACGCCAGTCTTGACGTCAAGAACCAGCAGCGCCGCGTCCACTTCCTCCTCGAACCGGGCTGGCGCGCGGACCGGGCCATCCAGGGGTTGGGGCGCACGCACCGCACCCATCAGGCATGTCCGCCGCTGTTCCGCCCGGTCACCACCGATTGCAAGGGCGAGGCGCGGTTTACCAGCACCATTGCCCGGCGGCTCGACGCGTTGGGCGCGCTGACACGCGGCCAGCGCCAGACCGGTGGGCAGGGCATGTTCGATGCATCCGACAACCTTGAAAGCATCTACGCCAAGCATGCCTTGCACGACTGGTATGGCCTGCTTGCCACCGGCAAGCTCAAGAGTACCAGCCTGCAGGAGTTCGAGACGAACAGCGGTCTTGAACTGACCGACCGCGACGGCGTGCTCCGCGAAGACCTGCCGCCGATCCAGCGCTGGC